>CALETH010000108.1 GCA_937920105.1 uncultured Bacteroidota bacterium | reverse complement strand
AAACCAAAATGCAATCTATGCTTAATGCAGCACTTCTTACTAAAGCAGAAATGACCGCAAAAGAAGCGGTGGAAATTGCAAAGGATTTAGCAAAAAAGAATAAAGAAATTACACATCATGCTATTAGAATGGACAAGGGATATTTTGAATGGTTGCGAGAAATTATTCAACGTGGTGAGGATGAAGAAAAATGAGTTTAGTTTTTTATCTTCGTTAACAATTCCCTCACTTCATCCATTCTCAAAATTCCTTCACTATTTTTTAATGGGATAGAAAGTAATAAACTTTTTCCTTCTTGTTTAAGTTGAATAGAATGCGTTTGAATTTTTCCAACCTTCTCCATTAATTTTTGAAATTCAGAATTATAAAACTCTTGCTCTGTTTCCGGCGGGAAATGTAATCGTAAAAAATGTTTTTGTAATTGTATTTTGTGAAATCCCAGAAAAGATGCAGAAAGCCGCAACGAAGCGAGAGCAAAAACATTTTCTGCTTCTTCGAGCAACGCACCAAAACGGTCTTGCAACTCCAAACGCAATTCTTGAATTTCTTTTTCTGTTGTGGCTTTGTATAAACGACGGTAAATATCTAAACGTTCAGCATCGCTTTCGATATAAAATTCTGGTAAATACGCATCAACATCTGCTTCAATCAATGTTTCCGGTAATTTTGTTGCAGATGTTTTGGCTGCGAATAAGGTAGAAAATTCTTGTTCTTTCAATTCGCTCACTGCCTCTTCCAAAATTTTGGTATACATTTCAAAACCCATTTCCGTAATAAATCCACTTTGTTCTCCACCAAGCATATTTCCAGCACCACGAATTTCTAAATCCCGCATTGCTAAATTAAAACCGGAACCTAATTCTGTAAATTCTTCAATTGCTTGTAAACGCCGCAATGTTGTTTTGGGAAGCGAAGAAATTGGCGGAACGAGAAGATACGAATATGCTTGAATGTTAGAACGCCCAACACGTCCACGCAGTTGATACAATTCCGCCAAACCAAAATGGTCTGCACGATTGATGATGATAGTATTTACGCTCGGAATATCCACACCGGATTCTATAATTTTTGTGGTTACAAGAACGTTGAATTTTTTTTCTAAAAAATCCAACATTACTTCTTCCAATTTTTTTCCATCCATTTGTCCGTGAACAATACGAAATTTTGCTTCGGGAATGTATTCTTGCAACATTGCCGTAAAAGTTTCCATGTTTTGTATTCTATCATTCACCACAAAAACTTGTCCGCCGCGATGAAGTTCGTGAAGAATGGCTTCGCGAATAATTTTTTTATCATACTGAACAATTTCTGTATGAATGGGAAGTCGATTTCGTGGTGGAGTATTTATAATAGAAAGGTCTCTCGCTCCCATCAAAGAAAAATTGAGTGTTCGCGGAATTGGCGTTGCGGTTAAAGTTAATGTATCCACAGAAATTTTGAGTGTGCGAAGTTTTTCTTTTGCTGCAACACCAAAACGCTGTTCTTCATCTATTATAAGCAATCCCAAATCTTTAAACGCAATATCTTTAGAAAGCAGCCGATGTGTTCCGATAAGAATATCAATTTCACCGTGCTGCAATTTTTGCAAAACTTCTTTTTGTTCTTTTGCTGTTTTGAAACGTGAAAGTGATGCAATGCGTACAGGATATCGATGAAGTCTATCGGTAAATGTTGCATAATGTTGCTGTGCCAAAATTGTTGTGGGAACAAGCACCGCAACTTGTTTATTATTCAACACGGCTTTGAACGCCGCACGTACGGCAATTTCTGTTTTTCCGAAACCAACATCACCACAAATTAATCTATCCATTGGCTGCGAATTTTCCATATCCTGCTTCACCTCTACAGTGGCTTTTGCTTGGTCCGGAGTATCTTCGTACATAAATGAGGCCTCCATTTCTTTTTGCCAATGAGTGTCCGTTTGAAAAGCAAAGCCCTGTTCATTTTTTCTTTTTGCATAGAGAAGAATTAAATCTCGTGCAATATCTTTAATTTTTTTCTTTGTGCGGGCTTTAAGTTTTTCCCATTCACCAGTTCCAAGTTTGCTGAGTTTGGGAACGTGTCCTTCTGCGGAAGAATATTTTTGCAGCCGTGCAATATAATTGAGATTGACAAAGAGTGTTCCTTTTTCTGAATATTCTAACTTTACTACTTCTTGCTCAGTATTTCCGATTTTGATTTTTTGAAGTCCGAGAAATTTTCCAATTCCATGGTCAACGTGAGTAACAAAATCTCCACGCTGCAATGCTTGTAATTCTTTCGCAGAAATACTTTTAAAACGTCGTTTCTTAAACGATGTTCGTTGTTTTACTCTTCCAAAAATTTCGTGTTCTGCAAAAAATGCAATTTTTGCTGATGGAAAAATAAATCCGGAATGAAAACTTTCTGTAGAATAATTTATTAATGGAGCAAAGTTTTGCTCTGCTACTTCTATCTCTTCTTCTAATAATTCTTGAATACGCTGCACACTTTCTTTTGTATCCGAAGCAATGGTGATAGAAAAATTTTGTTCGGTGAGTTTTTGAAGATGTTCAAGAAAAATTTTGAGACTTCCATTTGTTGGGGGCTGCGATTGAACATGGAAATCTAAACTGTTGGATGAGTGAAAGGTTGAGTAAACATATTGTGGAAATTGTTTCCAATAATTTTGTATTTCTACAAAAGAAAAATCACATTGTACTCCTTCAGATTCTATTTCTTGAAATTCTTTTTCACTTAATTCTGGTTGATATAAAAATATCAACGTTTCTTTTGGAAAACATTCTAATAATGATTGTTTTTTTTCTTTTTTTAATGTAGAAATATTTGGAACAATAGTTGCACCTTGTAATTCCCGAATGGAACGTTGTGAAAGAGTATCAAACTCCCTAATAGATTCAACCGTATCTCCCCAAAACTCTATACGAAGCGGATGTTCTCCGTTGTAAGAAAATACATCAACAATTCCTCCACGTACAGAAAAATCTCCATACCCTTCAACAAATTGTTTTTTTTCAAAATTCATTTCATGGAGTTGATGAATGAATTGTTGAAAAGGAATGTCTTTATTTACAGATATTTCAATAACGCTTTTTTGTAATTCCGTAATTGGTGGGATGGAAAAACCCAATGCTGTTGCATGCGTAAAATATATTCCTCGTGTGTTTTTACTTATTGCTTGTAGCGTTTCGGTTTGATTGAGTGACGAAGAAATATCCAATATTTCTGCCTGATGAAATACTTCTGCTGTATAAAGATGAAGCAGTTTTTCATCTATAAGAACAGAACAATCATCTCGAAATTTTTCTGCATCATCTTTTGTGGGAAGAATAATGATGAGTGATTGCGATGTTTTTTCAAACAACGAGGAAAGTAAAAAAGCAGAAAAAGATGATGTAATTCCACTAATATAATGTGGAACTTGAATTGTTGGTTGCGAAGAAAGAAGTTTTTGAAATTCTTGCGAGGAATGAATATGTTGTTTCAAGGTGTCAAGCATTGCCTATAAAATACAAAGAATAGTTACAAAAGTGAATCATATATTGTTTGATAAAAAACTTTGCGGTACATTATTTTTCTAAATACTAAGAACACATTATGTATAATAAAAATATTATTCGCCTCCTTTTTCTATTCTCTTTTTGTGTACTATTTTTTTCTCAACTCTATTCACAATCCTATTCTCAATCCGAAGAAGTGTTTTTTAATCAATTAGCAGATGATACATTTGTTATTGCTCTTCGTCATTTTACACAAAAAGAATATGAAAAGGCGTACCAAGGATTTCAACAAATACAACATCTTTCACGTAATCAGCGAACCACTGCATCAAAAATAATGTCCGCAAAAACATTATTGTACTTAGGAAGATATAATGAATCTATTCTGGCAGCACAAAATTTTTTAGAACAAGAACAAAAAAGTGCATATCGAGAAGATGCCTATTTCATTTTGGGATTAAATGCCTATTATTTAGGAAAATATCCCAGTGCAACAGAATATTTTCTTCATACTTTTTCCATCGCAAAAGAACCACTCAATAAAAAACGTTCACAAAAAGCGGTAGAATATTTAGTAGAAGAAATTCTTTCTCAGGAAAATATTCAACAGATAAACTCATCAACAACTATTCCATCCTCACAAGCATTATTGTTTTTTGCTGTGGCACAAAAACAAATTACTTCTGAAAAAAAAGATGACGCAATAGTATTATTTAAAAATATTATTACGTTAAACGGTGATAATGAAATAACCTATCAAGCCAATAAACTCCTTGCGAAATTACAAAACACCGCATCAGTAAAAATTGGTGTCCTTCTTCCGTTAATGAAAGCCAGTTTCAATAACGCTCGTGAAACAAAAATCGCTACTGAAATTTTAGAAGGAATTCAATTTGCTGTTGATGTTTATAATAGTAGTTCTACCAGAACAACACCATCAATTGTTTTAGATATTCGGGATTCGCAGCGAAAAAAAGAGACGATACGTTCTGTATTTCAAGAATGGAGTAACGATACAACTCTTATTGGTATTATTGGTCCTATTTTTAGCGATGAAGTTTTATCGGCCATAAAGATTTCCAGTACAACAAAAATTCCACTTATTTCTCCCACCGCAACCGATACTGGTTTGGCAAGTACGTATCCGTACACCTATCAAGTAAATCCGGATTTTGCAATGAGAGGAAAAATGATGGCTCGGTATGCCGTGCAAAATTTGGGATATACAAACTTTGCTATCATTACTTCAGAAACACCAACAAATACTATTTTAGCAAAATCTTTTGCAAAAGAAGTTGCTGCATTAGGAGGAAAAATTCTTTCGCAACAATTCTATACAAAAGGTACAACAGATTTGAGGCATATTTTTCGTGCTGTCCGTTATGATGTTGCTCCATTTGAAATAGATTACAACGTTTCTTTATCTCCCAAAAATCGTACACCAGAAATGAAAATGAATTTGATTTCTGCTGGTGCATTTTCTCCGATGGTTGATTCGCTTTTTGAAAAAAGTAAAAATGTTACTCTATCAAAATTATTAGGACATCGTAATAAAAAAACTGCAGATTCTCTTGGATTGTTAACTGCGGAAATTCCTTTTTATACAGATAGTTTGGACTTTCCTGTAAAAACAATAGAAGCGGTTTTTTGTCCCATTACTCAAAGCAGTGAAGTTGGAATTATTTCTTCACAACTTGCATATCACAATATTCCTGCAACAATTCTTGGTTCAAGTGAATGGAATACTCTTAGTGAACTTGAAGCCAATAAACGCTATCTAAAAAATCTTTACTTTTTTTCTGATTCTTGGCAAGAACGTTCTTTTGACTTTCAACAATTTTCAAAAATGTTTGAACAAAAATATTCTCATAAGCCAAACGAGAATACTTTATTCGGATATGATGGTATGATGGTGATAGTGCGTTCATTACAAAAAGGTGCAAAAACTCGCGAACAATTGAATGAAAAAATTTCTTTGACAGAAAACTATAAAGGATTTCGTTCTTCTATCTCTTTTAAAAATAGCCGCGTGAATTCACAGTTGTTTTTTTTGCAGTATAAAGATGGTGCTATAAATAAAGTTGAGAATTGAAATGCCACTCCAAAAAAAGAATTTGCTCACTATCGTTCGTGAAAAAGAAAATACTGTTCGCAGTACAATAAAAGACTGGCCAGAAAACGAACGTCCGCGAGAAAAATTTTTAAATAACGGAATGGATTTTCTTACCGCAGCAGAATTGCTTGCTATTATTATTGGCTCTGGAACTGGAAATGCCAGTGCTTTGGATATTGCAAAAAATCTTTTGATAGAACATAAATCCTTACGAACAATTTCTATTTTAAGTGTAGAAGAATTAATGCAATATAAAGGAATTGGAAAAGCCCGTGCAGTGAGTATTGCCAGTGTTTTTGAACTAGCACGCCGTCTTCACGCACTCCCAACAGAAAAGAAAAAAAGCATTTGTTCTCCGGAAGATGTTTTTCAGCAATTTTCCCCATTGTTGCAGGATAAAAAACAAGAAGTGTTTATGATGCTTTCACTCAATAACTCTGGAAAATTGATAAAATCGACAATAATTACAAAAGGATTATTGAATTCCTCATTAGTTCATCCACGCGAAGTATTTCGCCAAGCGATTCTCGATAACGCTGCCAGTGTTATTCTTCTCCACAATCATCCCAGCGGAAACAAAACTCCCAGTGAAGATGATATTTTGATAACAAAACAACTGATTCATGCAGGAAGAGTTGTAGGCATTCCCGTTAATGACCATATTATTATTGCTGGAAATGAGTATGTGAGTTTTGTGGAAGAAGGATTATTGTGATAATTGTTTGACAAAGTAAAATTTAATTTGTATAATAAACCAGTAAAAAAATTATATAAATATCTATATTCTAAAATCTTTATAATTTACGTTAAGGAGGCGAATCCAAATATTTTGGATTCGCTTTGTATTTTTGGGAGTGATATTTTTTAGATAAAAAATCAAATGCGGAAAAGTAAAAATACAAATCAAAAATAAAAATTTTTACAAAAACTGATAACTCAAAAATTATAACTATTACCGAAAGGATTTTTTTATGCACAAAACAATTTTTACCATCTCAATTTTTTTAGCAGCAACATTTTCTGCAACAGGGCAATGGCTGCAAAATGGAAGTAATACTTATTACATAAATGGAAATGTAGGTATAGGAACTACAACACCTAATTATACTTTAGATGTATCTCGTCCCGGTGGAGCAAATAAAATTAGTGTATATAACACGATTGCTTGGAACCCCGCAAATACAGGATATTCTGAAATAGCAGCAACAACCTATTATGCAGGAAATATAGGAATTATTGCTAACAGAAATGGAGCAACAATAAATGGGATTCCAGACCATGGATTGGGATTATATACTAGTTGGAATGATTTAATTATTTCTACTGGACCTAATGATGTTAATGTTTCTGAAAAAATGCGGGTTACAACTTCAGGCAATGTTGGCATTGGTACCACAACCCCACAAGCAAAATTAGATGTAATTGGCTCAAATAATACGGCAGTAATGAAAGCTACTTTGATGCCAATGCAAAATGAAAGTGGTTTAACTGGAATAATTGTTAATGATGCAAGTAATAATGGTAATTTGACTGCTCTTAATATACAGAGAAATGGTACTCCAAAATTTTGGGTGAGTGGTCAAGGCAATGTTTTTGCTACTGGTGATATAGAAATAGGACGTGGCGATGGTCAAGATACAAAATTACGATTTCACAACTATAATTCCAGTTGGTATTCTGTTGGAATTGATATGAGTGATGGGAGATTTAAAATCAATGCAGGAGCAAATCTTGGTGATGCTACTCATTTGGCGATGGATTGGAATGGTAATGTAGGAATAGGAACTGCTTCTCCCCAATCCAAACTGGCAGTGAATGGAACAATTACCGCAAAAGAAATAATTGTAAGCAGTACCGGCTGGTCAGATTTTGTATTTGATGAAAATTATAAACTTAAATCTTTAAACGAAGTAGAAGAATTTATCAAAGCCAACAAACACTTACCAGAAATACCGAATGCAAAAATGGTAGAAGAAAATGGTGTTGCTGTTGGAGAAATGCAATCTAAATTATTGCAAAAGATTGAAGAGTTGACGTTGTATGTGATTGAATTGAAAAAAGAAATACAACAATTACAAGAAAATAAAACTCAAGAATAAGGAGAATTTATGAAAACAAAATATTTTTTTGTGGTGATGTTTTTTGTAGCATTGTTTGTAACGGGATGTGGTGATGACAATCCTGTTACACCAACATTTTCTATTGAAGAAAAAGTGAAAGAAGCATTACCTAAAGTTACTATTATTGTGGTAACATATGATGGGAAAAACTTTTCTTACAATAAAAATAATTCAACATTTGAAGTAAGAGATGGATATTTAATTATAGATAAATCATCATATTATGATTTATCTAAAGCTATTTCTGTTGTTGTAAGTATAACTCAGCATCCTGAATCTAATTCTATGACTATATCATATTAAACGGTGAATACATGAAAAAAACAATACTACATATTTTACTATCTATAATTTTTTTACCAATATATCTTTACTCACAAAATGTACCACTATCATTAAATAGAGTAATGTCTGTTAATGACCCCAATAGAAATAAAAATTGGGATTGGACAAAAGATAGTGTTTATGCAATTTACGCTAATACTCAATCGGGTATAGTCTTTTGGAATGTTAAACTTCCTTATTATAATGCTGGTGGTCCTGCCTCCACATTAGGAGCAACTTCTAACCCAGATATCAAAAAAGAAGACGGTTGGGTATTAGTCTATAGAGATTTTGGAACCGCATCTCAAGGTGCTTCATTTATGCCAACATTTATTTTGTATAATAAGTATAGAGGATTATTTCGTTTATTTTATTGGAATACGTTGGTAAATACATATTCTCATGCTCTTGTAAAATTAAGTTTAGTTGGAATTCCCAACACAAATTTATTTTCGTATGTAGCAAGTGATAAGGCCTTTTCTAATGAATGTGATAATAATTTTGTTATCTCAAGTATTGGTAAAATTGCTCCAACCGCATGGTGTTATGTTGATTTTAACATAGTGGGATATGATAATACAATAAATCAAGCAGTTGGTTCGTTCAAGTTTGAAATAATGGGAGTTAACACATCTATTCTAAAATTAGATGGAAATATAAATCTTAGTGGATTAATTGGGAATGGTCAAACAGATAACATGCAAATAGGAGGAACAGGCAATAACTTAACTGGTTTCATTGATAAAGCAACAACTCCATTTGCTAAAGGATATAATAATTTTATGACCTATGATAAAGCTATAGAGAAGTTAAGAGATGAAGCCATAAATGCTCAGATACAAGGAAAATGGTATGCTGGTCCATTGGTACAAATTGCAGGTTTAGTTACTTTAACACCACTAAAATTTTTTCCAATTTTACCTGGTCTTGCTGGTTTTATAGATGGTTTTGCTGGCCTTATGAGTGGGAGCGCTCAAATACCACCTGCACCAACACCGATTAGTTTACGAGGTGAATTAGAATTAACAGGAACAATGACAACAAACCAATTAGTAGGAGAGTTAACTATTTTTGTTCCGGGTTCCATTCATGATACACTTGATTCAAAAGCACCACTATACAACCAACCTCTTGGCATATTTACATTGAAAACACGACCATCTATTTACTATCAACAAAATGATTACACAAGTTCAGGGTGTTATTATTCTAATGCACAATTCGACCCACTACTTGAGTGTTATGGTGAATACAATTATACCTTTTGTCTTAAAAATGCTATAGAATACGAATTTAATCCATATTCAAATTTGAAAATAATATCTTCACAAGTGGCATATGTTGGTAATCAAGGACCAATGACATCATATTATAACACTGGTGTAATTAATAATGGTGGAATTAATATAAATCTGACTTTTGACGGTCCTCGTGGAGGTCCAGCCCCAACAAATACTCTAATGCTTCCGCCAAGTGTTTCATTTTTATTAAAATGTGTTCCTATCTCTAAACCAACAGACACACTTATATTTATGAAAACATATAATCTTCAACAAATAGCATCTTCATTAGCATTAAATAAACCTCTTATTTCTGACGGCAATCTTACGCTCACTACTCGTCCCAATACACCATCCACATCATCCGTCATTGCCGGTACCGCAACACTTGCCGGTCAAGCAGGAGTAAATTATACAGTCAACAATGCACAAACAGATAATGTCATTGCCGGAGATAAAATAATTCTCAAAGATGGTTTTAAAGCAAGTGCAGGAAGTTCTTTTCGAGCACAAGTTCCCACATATACTCAAGTCAGCAGTATAGTCAATGGCAATACACAAAATGCTATCCAACAGCCAAACACACCAGCAATTTTTGCAGACCAACTTACATCGTTACTCAGTTATTATTATGGTTACAACATTCTTGGAGATGGCGGCGGGCAAACAAGCGGCGGAGAGATAAGTAAAAATAGTATCAATACTACACAACAAACACCAGCAATTCCCAAAGAATATTTTCTTGCACAAAATTATCCTAATCCATTTAATCCCACAACAACATTTAATTACGGATTAAAAGAAGAAAGTTTTGTTACACTAAAAATCTATAACATTCTCGGACAAGAAGTTTCAACGTTGGTGAATGAACAACAATCCGCCGGCTACAAATCTCTCCAATGGAATGCCAACAATGTACCCAGTGGAATGTATCTTTACCGTTTGCAAAGTGGAACATTTGTAGAAACAAAGAAGATGATGTTGTTAAAGTAGTAGTCAGTTGTCAGAGGTCAGTAGTCAGGAGATAAGATTTAGAAGAGAGAATTACAAAAGCGTCCCCTCTGTGTGAAGGGTTGAGCGAAGGAGAGAGGGGAATGAGGGGTGTGTCCTATGGAAGTAAGAAGTAAAACTTTCTCAAACAACAAAGCAGAAATTTCGATGTATCGGAATTTTCGCTTTTATTTTTATTGTAGAAAATCATATCATTTTCCACTTGTCTCTTATTATTCTTTTTTCTACTTTATTTATTCAAAAATATCAGAAAGGAAAATATTATTTCGTATTGCTACAATAAATTCATACTTTATTCGTATTATTTTTGTATTAAACCGTAGTGTACAAAATACAATATTTTCTTTCTTTCATGTTTTTCTGCACTATTGCTTTTGCACAACAAAGCGATAGTCTTGCCATTACTCTTCCACAAGATTCTCTTAAAACGCCTCTTGCGTTAGATTCACTTTCTCTTCTCACTGCAAAACAAGATTCGCTCAATAAAATTCCTCGGGATTCTTCTGCTCGTATAGAGCAATTTCTTTATCAACGAAAAGATTCTCCAACAACTTCTGTTTCGTCATTCAAAAATTCATTTTTTCTTTCAACACCGGCAATTATTCAACGCGAAGTAAAATTAGATTCTACAGGAAAATATGTTACGATTCGTGAGACGCTCTACGGAAAAGACATAAAAATTCCGATAACAATGCCATTGAGTGAATATATTGCTCAGCGTTCCCAGTTTGAGTTACAAAAAAATTTCCAAGAACTTATTACTAAAGATGATGCTGGAAAACAAAATGATGCTGTCAATGACCTTTTTAGTTCGTTCACAAAAATAGATATTCCCATTCCAGCAAATCCCGTATTTAGTATTTTTGGACCACCGCGTATTAATATTCAAATTGGTGGTAGTGTTGATATTCATGCAGGTTTTCGCAATACCACAACAGACCAAAATACGCTTTCCATTCTTGGCAATAGCCGGAATGAACCAGATTTTTCTCAACAAGTACAAGTTACTGTTACCGGAACTATCGGAGATAAATTAAGTATTAATGCGGATTGGAATACGCAACGTACGTTTGAATATGAAAATCAACTTAAAATAAAATACACTGGTTATGAAGATGAAATTATTCAAAGTATAGAAGCCGGGAACGTATCGCTTTCAACTAACTCAGCATTTATTGGAAGCAGTTCTGCCCTTTTTGGTGTGAAAGCCGTAACACAATTCGGTCCGCTAAAACTTACTTCTGTTGCTTCACAAAAAAAAGGACAGGTTCAGGGGAAAACTATTAGTGGTGGAAGCCAAACAAAAGAATTTTCTATTCAACTCACAAAATATTCTACAGACCATTTTCTTATTGATACAAGTTACCGTCCATATTATGAACAACAGTTACAAAAACAAACAACCAATGGTAATGTTCAAGTAATTGATTATGAAGTATGGACTTCTCGTATAGGAACACCAGACCCAAATAAAGATAGAAAAGGTGTTGCCATTCTCAATCTTCCACCAAATACATCACAAAATGCAACTCAATATAATGCTTTTCGTCAAACAAAAGAGTCTGTTGCTGGAGAAGTTGAAGTTTTAACGTGGGAAAAATTGGAACGAGGAAAAGATTATACTTTACACGATTTTACCGGACATCTTATTCTCGAAAAATCTGTTAGCGATGGACAGGCAATTGCTATTTCATATAAAGTTGCTGATGGAAATACATACGGGGAATTTGATATTAATAGTTCTGATACATCACAAGTATTGGTATTTAAACTCATCAAACCAAAAAATCTTCTTCCACAATATAAAGCACCGTGGAATATGATGTTGAAAAATATTTATTCTCTTGGTGGAAAAAATATTAAAAAAGATGGTTTTGAATTAGAAATAAAATACACACTTCCCGGACAAGAGCCAGTTACTGAAATTGCAGGACAAAAAATTCTTCGCGTTGTTGGTTTAGATAGAGTCAGTGATGATGGTTCACCAACTCCGGATAATAAATTTGATTACATCAGAGGAACAACTATTGATGAAGCACGTGGAGAAATTATTTTTCCTTCATTAGAACCATTCAAAACAGGAATGAGTAATTATTTTAAAGAAAACAATATTGCTGGAGATACACTCTTCACCTATCCAGAAATTTATGACACCACTCTTCATGTCGCCGAAAAGTCTGTTTATAATAGATATACCATTACAGGAAAAACTACTGCAGAAAATTCCAACACCATCAGTCTTGGTTTTAACGTTGTAGAAGGAAGTGTAAAAGTTTTACTCAATGGCATCGAACGTGTTGAAGGAAGCGATTACACTGTGGATTACATTGTGGGGCAAATTATTATCCGCAATCCGGAACTCCTTGCTTCCGGACAAAAATTAGAAGTAAAGTATGAACAAAATGATTTATTTCAACTTGCTTCCAAAACACTTTTGGGAACTCGTGGAGAAATGCAGTTTTCCGAAAAAACATTTCTTGGTTTCACCATCATGAATCTCAATCAAGAAACATTAAGTGATAAAGTGCGACTCGGTGAAGAACCTATTAACAATTCTATTTATGGAATTGATTTTAATACTTCTACAGAATTACCGTTTCTTACCAAAGCACTTGATGCTTTGCCATTTATTTCCACAAAAGCAAAGTCCGATTTTAGTATTAAAGGTGAAGTTGCCTATATGTCTCCGGACCCCAACACGAAAAAAAGTTCCATCAGTGGAGATGGCGGAGAAAGCGTTGCCTATTTAGATGATTTTGAAGGAGCAAAAAGAACCATTTCATTTGGAACAACATACACATCTTGGAAAGACATGAGCCCGCCAAAATTTCAATACGGTGTTGACCCAGATATATTAAATCTTATTCCCGATAGCACAAAAATATATTCTAAAGGAAAAACATTTTGGTACACGTTGGAAAGAAATGTTTCTGTAACAGATATCTGGCCTAACAGAAGTATTTCTCGAGGAAACGATGCTATTTCCGCTTTCAACATTTATTACAATCCATTAAAACGTGGAGAATATAATTATTCCCCAGATTTACAACAAACACTTCTCACCAATCCGAAAAAAAACTGGGGTGGAATACAAAAACTTCTTTCTTCCAGTAAAATTGATTTAGGAAAAGAAAATATTACGTTCATAGAACTTTGGGTAAAAATAGAACAAGGAACAATTGATAGTACCAGAAAAGTTTTTCTTGACCTTGGTGGTGTAAGTGAAGATGTTATTCCTGTGAGTGCGGATAAAACGTATGGAAAACTCGATACAGAAGAAAAAAATCTTCCCAATAATATTCTCAATGAAGGAGAAGATACTGGTATTGATGGAATTTTTGATGCAGATGAAAAAATACGATATGCAGATTTTATTCAAGCAAACAAATCATTATTTCCGGAAATAGAAAATGACCCTGCAGGAGATAATTGGTCAAAAGATGCAAGTTTTGAATCTATCAACAATGGAGAAAATAGTCAGTTAAGTGAAAGTGGACAAAATCCTAATACTGAAGATTTAAATGGTAACAATGTATTGGATAAAGTAGATAATTATTTTGAATATGAATTGAATTTAGATACATCTGCAACAAATCCACAAAGAGTTGGCGGAGGTGTGAATGGATGGTATCAATATAGAATTCCAATCGTTAATTATAAACGCAAAGTTGGTTCACCAGATTTTTCTTTAATAGAATTTGCACGATTGTGGTTCACCGGTTTTGATACTCCGCTTCATTTAAAAATTGTAGAATTTAATCTTGTTGGAAATCAATGGGAAGAATTGAAAAAAAATGATAGTACGTTTGCTGTTTCTGTTGTTAACGTTGAAGATAATTTAAGTTATTCAAGTCCGCCGGGAGTTGTACGCGAACGAGACAAAACAAAACCAGATGAACAAGTGTACGCCAATGAACAATCGCTTGTACTTACATTCAATAATTTACAAGATGGAGAAAATCGAGAAGCCATAAAACGTTTTTCTAAAGCAATGGATATTTTCAGTTATAAAGAAATGAAAATGTTTGTTCATGGTTCTCCACATTTTTCTTCCACCGCTGCAACACCGGATGCAAAAGTATTTATTCGTTTTGGTGTAGATAGTACAAATTATTATGAATATCGTACCTCCGTTTTTCCCGGATGGGATGCGCGAAATAATATTTCTATCAATTTTGAAAATATTACGGCACTAAAACAAGGAAGAGATTCTGCAGCCATTGTTTCCGTTATAACAAAACCTGTTGAAGGCGGACCAGATGGAGCAACCTACGGTGTGCGAGGAAATCCTGCACTAACAAACATTACGTATATTTCTATCGGAGTAGAAAATCCAAATATTCCCAACACTACAACAAATCTTACAGGAGAAATTTGGGTGAACGAACTCCGTCTCACCAATGTTGATGATGCTGCAGGTTGGGCGTACAATGTTTCTGCAACTCTCCACCTTGCTGATATTAGTACTGTGAATTTTACGTATTCTCAAAAAGACCCAAATTTTCATGGATTAGAAGAACGATTTGGTTCACGCTCCACCAATGAAAATTGGACTGTTGCAACCAGTGTTGGAATAGAAAAATTATTACCCAGCACTTGGAGCGGAACTTCATTACCAATAAGTTATAGCCATTCAGAAAATTTTTCACAACCAAAATATCTTCCCAGTTCTGATGTTTTAGTAACCGAAGCATCAGAACGTCAGCGAGAAGTTGTACTTACAAAAACAAATTCATCAACTGAAGCCGAGAAAGAAGCACAACGTATTATCACCGAAACGCAAACGAAAGATATTACGGATACATATACAATGTCCAACATAAAAATCAACATTCCTTCAGAGCGTTGGTACATTCGTGATATTATTAATCGCTTTTCGTACGGAACAAGTTACACAACAAAATTTTCTCGTTCACCAACTGTTGCCAAAAATAATTATTGGAAATGGGATGGAAGTATTAATTATGGATATACACTTTCTCCAGATTTGTATATTGCACCATTTGGATTTCTTTCGGAAATATTTTTCTTAAAAGAGTTTAAGGATTTAAAAATATTTTTTCCTATCACTGGTTTTAGTTTTGGCACCAGTGCATCACGTTCTCGTACAGAAGAACTTAAACGCAACTTACAAAAAGTAGATTTAACTCGCGGATTTACTGCTTCACGCGGTTTCAATTTTGATTGGAAACTTACAGAAAATGGTTTTATCAATCCTTCCGGAGATTATAAACTTTCTATTTCCAGTTCACTTCTTCATTTGGAAACAGACCGTTTCAATCAACAACGAAGTTTTTCTTCTATCATGAATGACATCTTCTTCAAATCACAAGTAATTTATTTTGGTAATGATAATAATTATCAACAAATATTTAATTTAAATACTAAACCGCGTTTTCTAAGTATTGGTGGAATAGATAAATTTCTCACGCTCTCTTTTCGTTACGGCGTAACTTACACGTGGAATAATAGTTATCAAAATGGAGATTTAGGAAAAAGCACAAATTGGAATAATAATATTTCCACTTCAATGGATTTTAGTTTGAAACAATTTGTAGAAACATGGTGGTCTGCAAAACAAGAAAGCAAAACCGTAGGGATGTCCCGTAGTGACGGGACGCCCCAACCAACACAACAAACCCCGCGTGGAAGAGGAAGAGAACGCCGTGAAGAAGATGTTTCTGAAACGCCAAAAGAGGAAAACGAAAATATTGTAAAACCACTACAAGATTCCATTGCTATTGTTTCTGAAATAAAAGATTCAACTTCACAAATACCATCAACAAAAAATAAAATTGTGGAAGCATTGCGAATTCTTATTAAAACACCATTGTTAGATTACGATAAAATTACTCTCTCATTCACACAAGGAAATAATTCACAAAACCCCGGTGTACCCGGAAGACCCGGTTTTGGAAATTTCTTCGGACGAGTTCCCTTCTTTCAAGAACAAGACGCAGATTACGGTCCAACAAGAATGTATCAATTAGGATTATCATCAACCCCAACCGTAAATGGATTACGTGCAGCCAATGCAAACATTAGTGATGTGTTCGGACAAAAAAATACTGTTAGTATAAAAACAAATCGCGAATTGTGGACTGGTGCAAGATTAGACCTTAATTGGGATTTAAGTTGGGAATATTCTCGAACACAAACAATCCGCACTGATGAAAAAGGAACACCAACAATTACTAACACTGCAACCGGCGGAAGAATTGACCGTTCATTTTTCACTATTCCACCAGTATTTATTTTTTCTATTTTCAAAAGTGGGATTGAAGAAGTCGGAAAACAATATTCTACATTGCGAAGTAATAAAGGAGATACGCGAAATGATGCATTAAAACTTGCAGAGGCATTTGAAACTGGATTTGAAACATTACCAATTTTCAAAAAACTTTTAGGTTCATATTATCCACACGTAAATTATTCTTTTCAATGGGATGGATTAGAAAAAATTTCCTTCTTTGAAAAATTTGCATCCCGCATAAGTTTCAATCACTCATATAAATCTGGTTACTCACAAACCTTTAAAGGAACAGTAGATGGAAATACCATTGAAAACCAACATATTGATTATGCTTTTTCTCCACTCATCGGTTTTTCCATTACATTTAAAGAACTTCTCAAAGGAAATGCAAGTGCCAATATAAAATTTAATACCAATGCAAACTATGACCTCACACCATCAACAAAAAATATTAGTGAGGGTGGCACACAGGAAATTTCTGTTACAGGAAGCTATGCTCGTTCAGGATTCGAATTTCCGTTTTTTGGAATTTCTTTGAAGAATGATATTGATATGAGTTTTAGTTATTCGTTTTCTAAAAACTCTAAACGAACATATTCTTTTGGAGAAGAAATTAATTTGAACGGAACGCCAGGAGAAGGTTCTTCAAAAACAATCATGGAGCCAAGAATCAAATATACTTTAAGTGCTCGTGTAACGGCTTCATTATTTTATCGCTATACAAAAACTGCTCCGGATGAAGGAGGGTCAAGAATTCCCGGCTCTTCTATTAACGAGGGTGGTGTGGATGTAAAGATTATGATTCAGTAATTTTTAGACAATAATTAATGGTAACCTTATTTTAGTAAAACAATAATATAACTATATAAAAAAGTATTTTTTATGAAAAAAAATTATAAAATTTATTGATTATTACTGCAAAACCCATTACCTTTCGAAGTAATAAACTTTCCACTATACACTTTCCATTATCAATTATGAAAACCCTTTTCATACTCCTTCTTTTTTCCTTCTCACTTTATTCCCAAGTCATCATTAAAGAACGCCTAGAAATACACCCAACAATAAAAATACCTTTGGTAGCAACAAACATTCAGGACTCTAATGTAACATGGATAGATATATATTATTACTACCATCTCTATTATTATCCTTACACACCTTGGCCGGGAATGGGAGGACTTACACAATTAGAACTTTCTACAGGACAAGTAGACACCATTGCGCTCAATGCAAGGTTTCCTGGAAGAACCGTTTGGATGGTACGAAGTCCTACAATTGGACCAGTTCCATTAGGAACAACAGCAGAAGTAAAAAATTACAACGGAGCAGAATATAATTACGGAATATCACCACCATATCCCACAACATCAATAAGTTACCAACAAACATCACCAACAAGTACAGATGTGTATCGAAGCATCAATTATACCAATGGAAGCAGTGGTCCTTCTGAACTCCATGGAACTATTTATTATACTCCAGTACCAAAACCAACCGTAAGCATTACTGGAACAAAAATAAAACAATATACTATCAGCAGTCAAACAACAACATTTCCTATTGCGAGTTATACTTATTCTGCAACACCATCAGGAAAATATGCACCAACCATTACATGGGCACCACAACAAACAATTAATACACAAAACTATCTCAACCAAATAAAACCTGGAGATACTTTACGAATACCAGTAAAAGTAACTGCTACCAATATTGCCGGAAGCATCAGTGATACAACAGGAAAGTTAATACTTATTCGCCCAAATGAACTTCATCATATAAAAGTATTTGTCAATCCCGATAGTCTTAATTACGGAGATAGTGCCGTTGTTACAGTAAGAGCATATCGAAGTGATAGTACGGATATTACCAGTACATTACCAGGAAACACTCCGGTAAGTTTTGCTGTAGATAAACCAGAATTAGCAGAACTCACTTATACCACAGCACCATTGGGAGATGTGTTAGCAGGGAAAGTAAAAGTAAAAAGCCCGCCAACAAATACACCTCCTTTGCCGATAAGAAGTGGTGAACTAAATGGAATAAGAGGAACTACTAATGCACAAGATTCTACCAGTATTGTTACTGTTATCTCTGGTTTGATGCAAAAGATAGCGCAAACATTGTTAAAAACAAGTAGCAAAAAATTTACGCCTTGCCAAAATCTTAATAATTTTGCAGATATTGTAGAACACACAGAAGATTATAGTTGTAATGGTACCAGTACAACAGGTATACACAAACCGGATAATGAAAATTATATAGTAGTTAATCCTTGTTTAAACGATACCAATAATTGTGTAAAATATGAAGTAACACAAGTAGGAGCAGCGATTTGGATGAGTTTATGTGATTACTCCAGCAAAACGAAAATTGAGAGCCCTGATGATGTTACCAACCTTACAATGGCAAAAGCAGTAGTAAAAGAATTTAAAGACCAATTACAGCAAATAGATAAAGTCATGAAAAGATTTGCAAAGGCAGAAGAAGGAGAAGAAGTAGATGCACTTATTGTAGCGGAAAACTATGTTTCTCGTGAAGCCGCTCGTTTTCATGAACAAGTTCATGTACAACAATTTCGTGAAAAAGTTATTCCCTATGCAATTGATTCTGCAAAAACGTGGTTAAAAAATACCACATCATGTATTCCTGTACCACAAGCACAAAATATTACAATACAAGATGCTCAACAAAAAAGTAGTGATGCCAGTGGTGCATTCTTTTATGCATGGAAAGACTATTTAAAGAAAAATATTAATAGTTTTGAAGCCCAAGCACATAAAAAGCACAAGGAATTTTTACTAAGCTTACTTAATGCAATTGAAATAAAATTTCATTTACCAATTACTAATATTAAATAGGAGTTTATAGTATGAAAAAAATATATAGTTTTATCATTATTCTATTTTTAACATTTTCTTTACATGCTCAAGAAAAATATATTGATTGGATTACTTACCGTGGAGCTGTTGATTTTCTTATGGAGTGTAAAATTATTAATGTTTATGATGAAGCAAAAAACCTTTCGAGACAACAGTTATATTCTTTATTAATTGATACTACCGATTATTCCAAACTTTCTTCAAGTAAACAGTTTCTGGCAAAACATAAATATGATAAAGTGAGTCATGCTGCATATATATTATTAGCAAAGCGGGGAGAAACACAAATTATTGATTCCTTGCGAAATAGATATTATAAATTTTTTACCGTAAAAAATTATTTTTTCACTATTGATTATTTAAAAGCATTAGATGTTTTAAATGCACCCGATGTGCATCAATTATATCATGAATTTGTTGATACTCTTTTTGCTAACAAATCTTATGGTTTATATTATGAATTGGACGAAGCAATAAGATATTTTTGTAATAATGGAGATTTTTCTTTTTATGATAAATATCGTTCAACTCCACATCCAACACCAGGAATATTGGCTAAATTTGGTAAAAATCCTTTGTTACGTCCACAAGTCTATACTCAGTTAAAAACTTTTTTGAACAATCCAAATAATGATTATAAGATATCTACAATAGCTGCACTTACTAATTTTCCTGATAATCCGGAAACATACACCCTGCTAAAACAAATTGCTTTTAGTGACACATCAATGAAAATACGCAAAGAAGCAATTTATTGGTTTATTGATACCTATCATGATGTATCAATTCTCCCTGCATGTATGCCATTTGTTACCCCGCCGATAATTGATACTTCCTTGACGTATGAAGTAATAGAAGAAATGAGTAGTTTTATTACACCATTGGTAACAGATGCTTTACAAAAATTGTTTGTTCAACTTACACCAAATTCATCTTTTCATACTTATATCAATTACAGAATAATGGGGTATCAAAATTACCTCCATGAGCATTTAGATTCTTTATCCATTCCAGCAGCATTAGATACTTTAACATCCTTTACTAAACAAACAGCAGAACTCAACTGGGTTGGAAAAACAAAACTCATTAATGAACTCACTCTTACTATTACCACAGCAAAAAATTATTATTTTCAGAGTAAGAAAAAACTCTGTATCCTTGAACTGCAAAAATACAATGAAAAATTAGAGACGGTCTATAAATCAACAGAATCTGCAAAAAGTCTTCCGGTTCCATTTGTTACTAAAGATGGGTATGAGTTTTTAACAGCAAATGCTAACTATATTTTGGAGAGGTTGAAAAAGTAAAATAATAAGGTAGAATTAAGAAGTAAGAAAATAATGAAAATCATAATAATCTTAAGAAATCAGCCTTCTAAATATTTTTATAATGGATTCCCGCTTAAAACGTGCGGGAATGACTATGACTCTTTTGTAGAAATAACAAAAAATTATACACTA
>CALETH010000107.1 GCA_937920105.1 uncultured Bacteroidota bacterium | reverse complement strand
TGAAATTTTTTTGGATGGATGAACGTCGTAAATCCAAGTAACGATATTTTAAGCGAATATCTTCGTGTGCTTCTACTTTTTCTTCTATTGGAAATGGCGGCGTTTCTGCTTTGTTGAGGATAACGAGTTCGGATGCAATCACATCAATTTCACCGGTTGCAATATTTTTGTTTTCTGTTTCTTGCGGACGGTGGACAACTTTTCCTGTAACGGAAATAACGTATTCACTTCGCAATTCTTTGGCTTTATGATGAATTTCTTCATTGTATTGTGGACCAAATACTACTTGGGTAATTCCAAATCTATCTCTGACATCAATAAAAATTACTCCACCTAAATCGCGGCGGGTATCTACCCAACCGGTGAGTGTAATTGTTTGTTCGATGTGTGTTGTGCGTAATTCTCCACAGGTGTGTGTACGTTTTGTGTATTTCATTCATTTTCCTTTTTTAAAAATAGATATTAATATAAAAATAAAGTTGAAAAGTATCAAAAAATAGAAGTGACTTAAAAAACAAAAAGATGGTTTTTCAACCATCTTTTTCTGAATTCCTGCTTTCGCAGGAATGACATTGATTTTTTTTTACTTATCTGTTTTTTCTCAAAAATTCTAAACGTTCTTTTACTTCTTCTACTGGAAATAATAATTTTTCTTTTCCGTAGATTGCTTCTTCTTGATTGGAAAATGCAAGTTCATATTTATTGCTCATGATGATTGCTTCTTCGGGACATACTTCTTCACAAAATCCGCAAAAGATACATCGCAACATGTTGATTTCAAATTTTTCGGGATACCGTTCTTTTCCAAGGTTTGTTTCGTCTGCTTGCACTTCTATGGCAAGTGCCGGACATACTCGGCTGCATAATCCGCAGGCAACGCAACGCTCTACTCCATTTTCTTCTACCAAAATTGGTCTTCCTCTAAATGAGGCGGGTGGGGTAAATTTTACTTCGGGATATTGTGTGGTGAATTTTGGTTTCCACATTTGGCTTATGGCGATTTTCATTCCTTTTAGAATTTCCGGAATATAAATTTTTTGCCAAAATGTTAAATCTTTTTTTCGTATGATGGGTGATTTTTCTGTTTGCATAATGACCTTGATTTTTAAGATTTTAAGATTTCTAAAATTGGAAACGGATTTGCATCCGTGTCCCTACAATTTTTTATAAAACTTTTAAAAGAATAAATAAACCAGTTAATACAATATTAATAAGTGAAATTGGCAACATCACTTTCCAACCGATATTCATCAATTGGTCATATCGGAAACGTGGTAATGTCCAACGAATGACAATAAAAAATAAAAGTACAAGTGCAACTTTTATTGCAAATGCACCAACTTGTAAAAGACTTACGGTGAGTTCGGAAAATCCAAAATGTTCGATAAATGGAAATTGCCATCCACCTAAATATAGTGATGTAATAACTGCTGAGGCGGTTATCATGTTTGCATATTCTGCGAGAAAGAATAATCCAAATTTCATTCCGGAATATTCTGTATGATAACCGGCTACAAGTTCTGGTTCTGCTTCGGGTAAGTCAAATGGTAAGCGGTTGGTTTCTGCAAATGATGAAACAAGAAATGTAATAAATCCGAGTGGTTGTAAAAAAAGATTCCATGTTGGTAAAAATCCAAATAAATATTGTCCTTGTTTTTCTACAATTCCATCTAATTGTAGTGTGCCAGCAATCAGAACAACTCCGATAATAGAAAGTCCCATGGAGAGTTCATAACTTATCATTTGTGCCGTTGCACGAAGTCCGCCGAGAAGTGAATATTTATTGTTTGATGCCCATCCGCTTAATGTAATTCCATACACGCCGAGTGATGCAAGTGCGAGGATGTATAAAATTCCGACGTTCACATCGGCTATCATTAATTTGTATGTTTGTCCTGCAATAGTAATTGTATTTCCAAATGGTATTATTGCAAATGTGGTGAGTGCAACGGTGAGCGATATGAGTGGTGCTAAACTGTGCACAAATTTATTTGCTGCTACGGGAACGATGTCTTCTTTCATGAAGAGTTTGACAATATCAGCAAGCGGCTGCAAAAGTCCGTACGGACCGACGCGGTTTGGACCTATTCGGTTTTGAATGTATGCACAAACTTTTCTTTCTGTTTGTACGAGATAGGCAACGAGTGTGAGATTGATAAATAATATCAATCCGATTTTTGCAAGTGGTTCAAGGATGAAGGTTAATTCCATAAGATTAGCGAATTGAGTTACACGATTACAAAAGTTTTAAAAACTTTTGCAATCTATTTATATTGTATTATTTATTTATAGTATTTTTTTATTCAAATTTTACTTCTATATCTTTAAAATGAATTACTAAATTTTAGTTTGACCATTCAGTCCATACTTTATCAAAGTTCTTTTCTTGTAAATCTTTTGCTTTGATAAGATAAAAAATTTGACCTACATCTCCCCATTCCATATCAGCATTATTATCTGAATTTAAATGTAATAAAAGTTGCACTCCTTTTTTAGGGTCAGCACTAATTTTATTGTATGAATCTATTTCAAAAGGGTGTCCATCGGGATAACCAAACATATAGATACCTTTAACGGAAGAAACTTTATTATATTCTTTTTCATCTTCTGAAGTAAAATTATATTTGTTGTATGCTTTGGTATATTGTTCAGCATCTTTCCATGGTAATGATTGTTCTTTACTAAAGGTTACTTCACATTCATTATACTCTCTTACTTCTTCCGGAGGGTTTGTTTTTTCTAATTTTTTCTTATCGCCGGTATAATATAATACTTTTGATTCTTGCACATAATTTTCTGCTAAATCATTATTAAATTTTTTATGATGGTCTAACACAAAAAAATATAACATTCCTTTTTTGGGTAGTAATGGATGGTTATGATAGGATTGTATTTCTTCTAGATTAATTTGTGCGGTAAATGTGAGTGCATATTTTTTAAAGTATGGCCACTCTGTTCCTTTTGGTAAATCAGGAATGCCTCCTACTTTTGAACTTCCTATTTTTACAGTACCTGATTTTACTTTTTTGGTTTTAATTGAGATACTTGGAATAAGAATATCTTTTATTTTTTCTGCAAAGGGGATTGTTTTCTTTTTCTTTATTTTGCCAAAGATTTGTTCTATGGATTCATCATTCAAATGCGGTTGAAGTGCTTTTTCATAAATGATTTTTTGGATTTCAGGAGTAAATGGTCCTTTCCATTTATTATGAAATTGATTGATGAGTTCTACTGACCATGGAAGGTTTTCATTGTTGCTTAATTTATCCCATTTCCATTTCTCTTTAAATTCTTCTATTAACTCAATTGACCATGGCAAAAAGTCTTTCATGCTACTTAAACTATACCAATTCAGTTTATCCTTATGTTTTCTTAGTATTTCCATTTTCCATGGAAATTGCTTATTACTATTGTAATGTACCCAATCATTATATTCTTTAATTAATTCAGTTGATAACTTTTGGTATTCTTTTCCATTAAGATTTTTCCAATTCCACTTGTTTCTATATTTTTCAATAAGTTCTTTTGACCAAGGAATACTTGAATTACTATATAATTTGTACCAATTCCATTTATTTTTATATTTTTCTATTAATTCCATTGACCAAGGAAGATTTTTATTACTACTTAATATTTCCCAATCCCATTTATCTTTAAACTGTTCAATTTCCTTTATTGATAATGTAAAATCACTTAATAATTTCCAATCGCACTTGTCTTTAAATTGTTCTAACAAATCCGCTGACCATGAAATACTATTATTGTAATGTAATTCATCCCAACTCCACTTATCTTTATATTGTTCCAAAAATTCAATTGACCACGGTAATTTTTCTTCACAACTTAATCTCCACCAATCCCATTTATCTTTAAATCTTTCTATTAATTTTTCTGTCCAAGGAATGTCATTTTTGCTTAAATTTTCCCAGTCCCATTTATCTTTAAATTTTTCGATTAATTGAATTGAAAAAGGCAATTTTTTTTTATTTGACATCTTTTTCCAATCCCATTTGTCTTTGAATTTTTCAATGAGTTCTATTGTCCATTCAACAGATTCATTTTCTACTATTTCAGAACTTAAACTTTTCCAATTCCAGTGGTCTCTATATTTTTCGAAAAATTCAGTGGACCATGGTAAATCTTTTCTGTGAGTGAACCATTCCCAACTCCATTTATCTTTATATTTTTCAATTAATTCGAGAGACCATGGAAGTCCTTCATTTCTAGTTAAGGTTTCCCAATTCCATTTATTTTTATATTTTTCAATCAGTGGAATTGACCAAGAAAGTTTTGTATTCCATGCTAAATCTTCCCAATTCAACTTGTTTTTATATTTTTCAATAAATTTTTTCGTCC
>CALETH010000106.1 GCA_937920105.1 uncultured Bacteroidota bacterium | reverse complement strand
AACTATTATATCCATACTCCCATTACCATCTACATCGGCACTTGTTACTGATTGAGGACTATTTCCTGCTGGATAATCTATTTTGGATGCTAAGGTACCATCCCCATTATTCTTTAATACAGAAATACCATTATTTGCAACTATTATATCCATACTCCCATTACCATCTACATCGGCACTTGTTACTGATTGATTTCCTGCTGCTAGATAATCTATTTTGGATGTTAAGGTACCATCCCCATTATTCTTTAATACAGAAATGTTACCATCATAATTTGTTGTAATTGCATCAATCCATCCATCACCATTAATATCAACACTGGTGATAGATTGAGATTGATTTCCTTCAGTATAATCTACTCTTGGTGCAAAGGTACTATCTCCATTATTTTTGAAGACAGAAACATTTAAAGTCTGACTTAAATTTGCAACCATCATATCAATGTCTTTATCATTATCAATATCAGCAGTAGTGATGGAGCTTGGTTGAAATCCTCCGGCATAATCTACTTTAGATGGAAAAATGCCCTTTCCGTTATTCTTCAGTACAGAAATAGTCCATGAACCTAGATTGGCTACAATAATATCAATATTTCCATCACTATTGACATCAGTACTTGTTACTGATTGAGGACTATTTCCTACTGGATAATCTACTTTAGGTGCAAATACTCCAGCTGCTTGTGCTGTTTGTACAGTAAAACTAAAACTATAAGGAAGTATTAATGTATCTCCATTAGTATTTTTTATTTTCGTAGTTAACACCACAGAGATTATTTCTCCCGGTTTAAAATCTGTATTAGGATTATAGATAACAGTTTTATTACTGCCATTGTAAGTAATCACACCATCATGCATTCCTGTTTGTGAACCATCTACATTTATGGTACTGGTGGTAAGTGTAGCAGGGTCTATATTATCATCAAAAGTGATAGTAATGTTGGTGTTGTTTATTACATTACGTGCATTGGGAAAAGGTATTGTTGTACTTATTTTAAAAAATGGTGATAGTGTAGTAAAATTCTTTTCTCTTCCTCGTAAATAACCATTAGTATTATTCTTAGCAACTCTATAATAGTATGTAGTTCCTTTTATTAAATTGGTTGGGTTTGCAAAAATTGATGTATATGTTGTACCACTAATTGGGCTTTGTGTTGCCAATATACTATCGGTATACACTCCTGGTACAGTACCGTACACAAAACGAACTATAGTAGAAAGATTCTCTGGATATACCGTACCATTGAGTGTAGCAGATGTGTCAGTAATAGTAGATGCTGATTTTGTAAAAATAATTTCATTTTCTAATATAGAAATAGTATTCGAACTATTTGCAACTATTATATCCATGCTTCCATTGCCATCAACATCAGCACTTGCTACTGATTTAGGACTACTTCCTACTGGATAATCTACTTTGGATGCAAAAGTACCATCCCCATTATTCTTTAATACAGAAATACTATTTGAGCCTTCATTTGTAGCTATCATATCCATACTTCCATTGCCATCAACATCGGCACTTGTTACTGATTGAGGATAATTTCCTACTGGATAATCTACTTTAGGGGCAAATATTCCTGTTGATTGTGCTGTTTGTACAGTAAAACTCCAACTGAATGGTGCTACCATTGCTGTATTACCTGTATTTTTTATTCCGGTGGTTAGTGTTATACTTACTACTTCTCCTGGTTTAAAATCTACTGTTGGGTTGTAGGTGGCAGTTTTTGTACCACTATTATAGGTAATAGTACCAGTATGCCATCCCGTTTGTGAACCATCTACATTTATGGTACTGGTGGTAAGGGTGGTTTGGTTTATGTCTTGACTAAAGGTTATAATTATGTCACTATTGCCAAGGACATTCAGTGCGTTAGTGGTTGGGCTTGTTGCTGTTACTGCTGGTTGGGCAAGTGCTATTCCTACACTGAGTAGGAAGAGTGTTGCGAGGGTGGTAAGTTTGGTTTGCATGTTTTGTGTCTCCTTGTTTTTAATAAAGTATGAAGTAAAAATTAAGAATTAAGTTGTCAGTTGTTTGTTGTTTGTTCGTGGTTGGTAAAGTTCGACTTCGCTCACTTCACGTATTTGTTGGTTATTATTTTACTATGGATTATATGAATTAAAATGTTAATTATCAATTGAATATGTGAGTAGTAAAGTAATTGAGTAGAGTAGTATTTTCTCGCAAAGTCACAGAGGCTGACTTCTACATTCTACCTTCTTACTTTTTTGACACACCCCTAAATCCCCTCTCTCCTTCGCAAAGCCCATGCTGTAGAGGGGACTTTATTACATCCTGACTTCTATATTCTGCTGTTACAACAATTTTTCTTGTATTTCTTTTTTCTTCGAAATCTGAAAATGTTTATATGCAAGGTCAGTAACTTCTCTTCCGCGTGGCGTACGTTTAATAAATCCCTCTTGAATTAAGTACGGTTCGTACACTTCTTCAATTGTTCCTGCTTCTTCACCAACTGCAACAGCAATAGTATTTACTCCAACAGGACCACCATTATATTTTTCTATAATCGTAAGAAGAATGCGTTTATCCATATCATCAAAACCATGTTCATCAACTTCTAATGCGTGAAGTGCGTGGTGAGCAACTTCTTGCGTAATAATTCCCCGATGATGCGAAAGTGAAGAATCTACTTCAGCAAAATCTCGGCAGCGTTTTAACAAACGATTGGCAATACGTGGTGTTCCGCGTGAGCGACGTGCGATTTCCATCGCACCGTTTTTATCAACTTCAACATTAATAATATGTGCAGAACGAATGATGATGTTAAAAAGAATTTCCGGAGAATAATAATCCAAACGATTGTTGATACCAAATCTTGCACGAAGTGGAGCGGTTAGTAAGCCGGCTCGTGTTGTTGCACCAACTAAAGTAAATTTTGGAAGTGAAATTTGTATACTCCGTGCATTCGGTCCGGAATCCACCATAATATCCAAACGAAAATCTTCCATCGCAGAGTAAAGATATTCTTCCACTACAGCATTTAATCGATGAATTTCATCAATAAATAAAATATCTCCTTCTTCAAGATTGGTGAGAAGACCAGCAAGGTCAGCAGGTTTATCCAATACAGGACCTGAAGTGATTTTGATGTGCTTTCCCATTTCGTTGGCAATGATGTGGGAAAGTGTAGTTTTTCCTAATCCTGGTGGACCAGTGAGAAGAACGTGGTCAAGCGGTTCGCTGCGTTTTTTTGCAGCGTTGATGAAAATTTTTAGATTATCAACAATTTTTTTTTGTCCAAAAAATTCATCAAATAATGATGGGCGAAGTGCTTGGTCAAGTTCTTTTTCGGTATCAAATTTTTCGGCGGAGGTTTCGGAGTTTCGTTTTGGTGTTTTCATTGAAGATAATCTACAAAGAAAAGTTAAAAAAACAATAGGTAATATTCGAAATTCTAAATTCGAAATCCGAAACTCTAAACCTGAACTTCTGAATTCTGTATTCTAAAAAATTTCTCATCTACTCATTTACTTAAATACTCCGCTACTTATGTTTTTTTACAAGAAAATTCTTACCTTAAGAAAATAAGACTTGTCAAGTTTTAAAAACTTGACAAGTCTCACAATATTATTATAAGGAAATACTTATGAAAAAAATTTTCTACTCTTTCACACTTTTTCTTTTCATCTCCCTGCTT
>CALETH010000105.1 GCA_937920105.1 uncultured Bacteroidota bacterium | reverse complement strand
TGATAACTTTATATTTAGAATAATATTTTATAAAAAATACTTGATATGTAGGTATATTATAGTAAATTATATCTTAGTGAGTAGTAATTATTTATCTTAACTTATTAAGGAGTAACACAATGAAAAAATATATAATGATAGTGATTTTGTATCTTATTGCATTTTTGCATACAAAAGCACAGACAATAATTTCAAAATCTATGAATGGTTCATGGAATTCTCCCTCTACATGGGTGGGCAATATTGTGCCAAGTAATACAAATGATGTTATTATAGCAACTGGTGCAACAATATATATTGCTAATGACTCAATTGGTAATTGTAAAAATATTTCTTTTCAAGATGCAACTGCTAAATTAGCCATAGGAAGTAATTCGATATTGAATATTTATGGTAATCCAATATTTAGTAGCAATAGCAATATGAGTAGTTGGGGGGGGACGGGTAAAATAGTTTTCACAGGTGTTGCTAACCAAGTATGGACAATTCAAGGTGGTTCACGTTTTATAAATATTGAAATTAATAAATCATCTGGTACTGTTACATTAAATAATAGTACTCTTAGTTTAGAAAATACTCTAAATGTTATCAGTGGAAGTTTTATTATGAATGCATCTAATGTTCAAGGAGTTGGGTATACCGATGGAGTAACAAAAAAATATCCTAAAATTACTATTGGGACAGGTGCAAGTATGACAATTAGTGGAATATCAAATATACGAAGTGGTATTACAGGGACAGACCCAATTGGTAGTGTTACTGTTTCAGGAAGTTTTAGTCTTAATAACATTGAAGGCAATCAGAATTATGGTGATGTTATTGTTAACACAAATGCATATGTAAATATTATTGGGGATTGGAAAAATACTGGAAGCTATAATTTTAATAGTATTACAGTTGATTCTGCTGGTTATTATATTTTATCAGCCATAAATCCAGCAACTTCATCTCATGGTAATATACCTTCTTTTTTCAATGGAAGTTTTGTTGTGATAAGTTCTTCTTCAACTAATCTTCCTTTTTCTGCAACATCATATGGAAATTTAACTTTATATAATGTTGTAAAAACACTTGTTAATTGTATCATTAATAATACACTTTCTATTGTTGATAGTCCTAATATTACAACAACTCCTACTTATGGACCAAATGCCATTTTGGAATATGCTGGAATGGTGCAAAAAAACACTGGAGCAGAACTTCCAACTACAATCTCAAAATTAAAAATTAGTAATACAGGTGGAGTGGTTTTGGGAAAAACTATCGCAGTAGACACCCTTGTTTTTGATAGTAAAAATAATAACAATCTTATTTTGAATGATAAGAACTTAGTAGTTGGCACTATAACAGGAACAGATGCCAATAGTCATATTCTTACAAATAGTACTGGATATGTCAGTAAATCTCTCTCTAATAGTGCTAATTTTACTTTTCCAGTTTCATCATCAACAACATCATATAATCCGGTAACAATAACAAATTCAAGCGGTTCTGATGAAATCTATAATGTAAGGGTAATCAATAACATTGTACCAAATTTCGTTGCCCCAAACGATACCAGTTACATAGTAAAAAAGACATGGTTTATAAGTGAAAATACTGTTGGTGGGAATAGTGCAAACCTTACATTTGAATGGAATGCTAATGAAGAAGGAACAAATTTTCCACGAACAAATGCATCTCTATGGCAAAACAATACAACAACAATGTCATGGGAAGAAAAAGGAGTTGTAACAACTGTGGGTTCTGGACCTTATAATTGCACAATTAATAATGTCAGCACGTTCTCGCCAACAACTAGTACAGGTGGTTTTATTATAGGTAGAGCAGGAACCCTTCCAGTAAAAGCCACTATTGCAGTAACTGAAAATGATTATAACCTTTCTGCCTATCCAGTACCAGCAAACCCAAAAGCAACAATTTCATTTGCACTAAAAACAAAAGAAATGGCAATAATAAAAATATATGATGTTCTCGGAAAAGAAATAGCAATATTGTATAATGAAGTTGCCAAAGCCAATACTCAATATTATGTAGAATTTGATGGAAGTAAATTTTCCACAGGAACATATTTTTACACATTACAAACACCAACACGTAAAGAGTTTAAAAAATTGATGTTGGTGAAATAGACCATGATTTTTAGGATAAAAAGATTATTATGATTTGAATTATGTAGGGACGGATGCAAATCCGTCCTTTTTATTTTTAATTGTCCATTATCAATTAATATTTTCTACCAATTGATTTTTCTTTGATGATGAGATATATTATAGAACTTCATTCATAAACAAAATTATAATATTCTTATGCCATCAACCCTTGATGTTATTCTTGTCGTCGGATTAGGTTTCTTTATGTATCTTGGTTGGCAAGGTGGATTTGTTAAACAAATACTTTCTATAATCGTTCTTATTATTGCTATTATGCTCGGAACAAAATCCGGTGCAGATTTAGGAAGCACAGTATTTTCATTTCTTGGAGTTTCTCCCGGAGTAAAAACAGTATTGGGCTTTATTGCCATTATTGGTCTTGCAATGCTTGCAAACATATTGTTTTATCGCTTTGTTTTAAAAGACCTTGTCGAAGGAAAGTGGAATAGTTTTGGTGGGATGCTTATTGGTATATTTGAAGGTGGTATTATCATCAGTTTATTATTGATTTTTTTTGGATTGTATTTTAATATTCCATCACCAGATGCAAAATTAAATTCCACACTTTATAAACCAATGAAAAATTTCGCACCAATGTTATACGATGAAGTAAATACTATTTTACCGGACTCAGAAGATTTTTATCAAGAAATAGTTAATAACTTTACAAAAACTTCATCCAAAAAATAAAAGAATTGAAAATTTAAAAATAATGAAGATATGAAGACTACAAAATGCTTTAATATTTTGTAGTCTTTTTTATTTTATAGAGATTATATAAGTTTTGTCATTCCCGCGAAAGCGGGAATCCACGTTTTTAATTTTATATGGATTCCCACTAAAAACATGTGGGAATGACACTATGAATTAGGAATTTATTTATGCAAAAATTTTCTTACGCATGTGAAAAATTAGAATTTTATAAAATTCTTGAACACCTTCAACGCTATGCAACATCAAAAATTGGAAAAGAAGAAATTCTAAAAATTTTTCCTTCTACCAATAAACAAGAAATTGTTGAAGAACATCAAAAAGTGAGTGAAGTAAAACTTAGTAGAGAAAGTGGAGAAACATTTTCTTTGGATGGCATCAAAGATATTCGTACTGCATTACAGAAAGCGAATATTGAAAACGCACTTCTTACATCACGAGAATTATTAGATATTGCTTCTACAATACAAGTTTCAAAAAAACTGCAATCATTTTTTGAAAAACATCAAGAACAATATCCACTGATGCATGCAAAAATTTCTACATTTGAAGTTCAATCAATACTAGAATACAATATTACACAAGCCATTGATGATGATGGAAGAGTAAAAGATTCTGCGAGTAAAGAATTACGAGAAATACGAAAAACAATTCTTCATCACCACAACCATCTCCAAAAACAATTAGAAAATATTTTGCGAAATGTTTCTGAGCAGGGGATGGTGCGAGATGATATTATTACTACCAGAGATGGAAGAATGGTTATCGCCGTAAAATCGGAACACAAAAATAAAGTTTCCGGATTTATTCATAGCACTTCTGCTTCCGGAATGACGGTATTTATAGAACCCACAGAAACATTATCCACAAATAATGAATTATGCACGTTGGGCTTTCAAGAACAACGAGAAATTGAAAAAATTCTTCGCACATTAACCCAACAAGTTCATCACGCTCGTGAAGAATTATCTACAATGCTAAAAATTCTTGTCTATGTTGATGTTCTTGTTGCAAAAGCAAAATATTCTACAGCAATTCATGGAGAGCAGCCGTTTATTAAACACGATGGATATATAAAAATAAATAATGCACGCCATCCGATTTTATTATTGAAACATCCTTATTCTGATGTTGTTCCACTCAGCATGGAATTGGGAAAAGATTTTACGACACTGCTAATTACGGGACCAAACGCTGGTGGAAAAAGTGTCGTTTTAAAATCTATTGGATTGTTAACATTACTGGTTCAATCGGGAATTCATATTCCTGTTTCAGCGGATTCTGAATTTCCAATTTTTCAAAATATTGCATTATGTATTGGAGATGAACAATCTTTAGAAAATGATTTGAGTACATACAGTTCGCAAATTGTGCGATTAAAAGAAATAGTTGAACACGTTCACGAACACAATTTAGTTCTTCTTGATGAAATGGGTTCAGGGACTGACCCTGCTGAAGGAAGTGCAATTGCTGCAGCAATTTTACAATATCTTACTAACGCCAAAGTATTAACCATTGCCACAACACATCATGGATTGCTAAAAATATTTGCTCACGAAACCAAAGGAATGTACAATGCTGCAATGGAATTTGATACAATATCATTGCAACCAACCTATCAACTTCGGATGGGAATTCCCGGAAGTAGTTATGCGTTGGAAATTGCACAGCGTTTTGGTATGTCTCATGAGATTTTAGATTTTGCTCGCTCAATGGTGGGAGAGCAAAAATTTCAGTTAGAAAAATTATTGCTTGATATAGAAACTCGTTCGCAAAAATTATCTGAACAAATAAAAATTTTAGAAGAAGAAAAATTACACTATCAAAAATTGCAACAAGAATATGAAACACAGCGAAAAAGTTTTCAAAAAGAAATGCGAGAAATTAAACGCAATGCTGTGCAAGAAGCAAAAACTCTTGTAGAAAAAGCAAATCTTCAGATAGAGCATTTAGTAAAAGAGTTGCGTGAGAAACAGGCAGAAAAAGATGCAATTCGTTCAACAAAAAATGCTCTTGCAGAAATGAAAAAAGATATTTATGAAGAAGAAAAAATGTTAGGTGAAGAAATACATACTCAACATTTTTTTTCTTTGCAAAAAGGAGATATTGTTCAACTTCGTAATAATTCCCAAAAAGCAGAAGTACTCACAATTCCTGATGAAAGTGGATATTTTTTTGCGGCATTTAATTCTCTAAAAATGAAAATTCATAACAGTGATGTGATTCTAATGAAAAAAACGGAAGAAAAAAAATCTATCACAACATTTACTAAAACATCTGAAAATAAAATTGATATAAGAGGAATGTATGGAGAAGAGGCCGTTGCTGTGTTGGATAAATTTTTGGATGATGCTGTTGTTGCTGGATTGCACAAGGTGGAAATTATTCATGGGAAGGGAACTGGTGCTTTACGAAGACACATTCAACAATTTTTAGAAAATGATAAACGTGTTATGAACAAACGTTTTGGGGAATGGAACGAAGGTGGAATGGGTGTTACTATTGTGGAAATTTAATAGATGTGATTTTTATCACATAAAGACATTTTTTTTTAAAAAAATTACTTGATATATATCACTATATATAGTATGTTATTGTGTTAAACAATATTTTATTCACTTTATTAAGGAGTATTTTTATGAAAAAATTTTTCTTTATTGCACTTTTCCTAGTAACTACGATAGGATATGCAGCTGTGACTACAACAGGTAGTGGTGATTGGAATACAAGTATATGGACTGGTCTTACACCTGGAAAAACCGTACCAGATTCTACGGATGATGTTGTTATTGCCTCTGGTCATACAATAACCATTCCCGCTTCTTATACAGCATTATGTAAAAATCTTTCATTTGGTAATAATGCAGCAAATATAAAATTTGCTGCTTCGAGTATGCTTAAAGTTTATGGTAACTCATCAATGGGTTCTGGCAATTTTTATAATGGGGGTAGTAGTAGTGCATGGGATTATAGTGCTAAAATTGTTTTTAGTGGTAGTGCCAAGCAAACTTTTACTATAGCTCAATATGTTCAAATCTCTCAACCTTTAATATTGGTAAATATTGAGGTTAATAAAAATGCTGATACTGTTACTATTAAAAGTACAAATGGTGGTCAAATTAATTTATATAAGAGTTTGACAGTAACAAAAGGAACATTATTAATTACTAATAATTGTCATATACAGGGTTTAGATTTACAATTTAATGTACCAACAAATCCGACTATTAATGTTGCATCAGGGGCTACACTTTCCATAATAGGAAATAACTCTATATATGGTACAAGTACCAATATCAAAAAATCTATAGGAAATGTTACTATTTCTGGAACAGTTACTATTGATAGTGATACCAATTCTACGGGTCAAAATTTTGATACACTAACAATTAATAATGGTGGAACATTAAATATTATTGGAAATTGGGGAAATACTGGAAAATTTATTTTTAATGATATTACTGTTAATAGTGGTGGAACTTATAACTTGGCAGCAACAACTATTGCTTCTTCTTCTCACGGTACAACACCAACATTTGCCAACGGAAGTAGAGTTATTTATCCGTCAGGTTCTTCAACCAATCTCCCCTTTTCTGCAACAAATTATGGAACATTGAGATTAGGCATTTCAAAATCTCTTGCTGGTTGTGTTATTAATGATACTCTCTCTATTATTGATAATCCTACTATATCCGCAGCCCCAACTTATAATAATATCGTTTTAGAATATTTAGGAACAGTTCAAAGGACAACTGGAGGAGAACTTATTGGTAATAAAATTTCAAAATTGAGAATCAATAATTTGGGGGGAATAATTTTAAATAGTGATATTATTTCAACTACTAAACCCTCAATAGATATTATGACAGGTTCTGCCTTAAGTTTAAATGGAAATAGGTCTATTAGTGGAGTTATTGGCAATGTAAACATTTTTGGTGCACTTAATCTTGATGGAATAACAAATATCCAACAGTATGATACTGTACGTGTATTTGGAGGAGCTAATTTAAATATTACAGGCAGTTGGAATACTGGAAAATATACCTTTAATAAGATTATTAATTTTGGGACTTATAATATGGCTGCAACTAGTATTGCAGCTTCCTCAACTCATGGTGCAAATCCTATATTTGCTAATGGAAGTAAAGTAATTTATGGCTTAGCTTCTTCTTCAGACTTTCCATTTTTTGTAGGAAATTATGGAAGTTTGACATTAGGTGTTGATAAGCCTCTCACAGGATGTACTATTAATGATACTCTCTCTATTATTGATAACACAACCATTACAACAAGACCAACTTATGGAGTAGGCGCTATTATACAATATGAAGGAACAATACAAAAGATTCCTTCTTTTGAATTACCTTCTTCATTTTCTAAATTGAGAATTAGTAATTCTGGTGGTGTAAGGTTAACAACACCAATAACATTAACATCATTGATTTTTAATAGTGCTATTAATAATAATCATCTTTACTTAGGGCAAAATAATTTATTTGTTAATACTATCTCTGGAGCAAATAGTAGTCATCATATTGTTACAGATAGTGCAGGGTATATAAGTAAATGGTTACGTGGTGGAAGTCTTTTTATTTTTCCAGTTTCTTCCTCCAGTTCATCATATAATAACCTTAGTATTTTTTCTAATGATGCTGATACAGATTCTACAATGTATAACATAAGAGTATCTCAAAATATTATGCCTAAATTAATTGACCCTAATGACACTAGTTCTGTTATTGATACTAGTTTTGTTATTAAACAAACATGGTTTATTAATAATACTACTCCGGGAAGTAATGCTGATATTACTTTTAGATGGTCTGTTTCTGATGAAGGAACAAAATTTATTAGAACTAAAGCAGCAGTATGGCAAAATAATGCTGCCACAAATATCTGGGAACAAAAAGATACTATCTTTACTCTTGGTAATGGACCTTACAATGCGACTCTTGCTAATGTAAGTATCTTTTCACCAACAACTAACACAGGTGGATTTATTATAGGCTCAAGAGATACACTTGCAAAAACACCTCCTTTGGTGCTTCCAGTTGAATTAACCTCACTAAAGGCCATAACAGGAAGTAAACAAGGTGTTCAATTATTGTGGGAATCTAAAGTGGAAGTAAATAATTTAGGATTTGAAATACAAAGGTCAGAATTTGGAAAATCAGAATGGAAAAAAGTAGGATATGTAGTTTCTAATTCTACTTATGCATATTCCTATACTGATAATGTACGTCCAGGAAAATATCAATATCGTTTAAAACAAGTAGATATGAATGGAGGTTTTACCTATAGTGATGTTGTAGAAGTAACTGTTGCAATGACAGAAAATGATTACAAACTTTCTGCTTATCCAGTACCAGCAAATCCAAAAGCAATCATTGCATTTGCGGTAAAAACTAATGAAATGGCAACAATAAAAGTGTATGATATACTCGGAAAAGAAATAGCAACATTATTTAATGAAGTTGCTAAAGCCAACACTCCATATTACGTAGAGTTTGATGGGAATAAGTTTTCTACCGGAACATATTTTTACACATTACAAACACCAACACGGAAAGAGTTTAAAAAATTGTTGTTGGTGAAATAGCAAAATATGTCATTCCTGCTAAAGTAAAGCAGGAACCCAACATGATTCTTTTGAAGGATTCCGTTGTAACGGAATCCTTTTTTATTTTATAAATATAGGAATTTACGCAGTGCCACAAATATAACGAAACACACACTGCGGACAATTTTTTTCTAGAGTATCGGTTGGTAAAAATGGTTTTGATGAAATTATTTCTTGTACAATATCAAAAATGATTTTTTCCATTATTGTATAACCTTGTTGTATATCAATTTCATCAAAAACACCAATTTCACATTTTTGTAGAGAATTTTTTCCAAGATAAATAAAAACAGGCTGGATTGATGTAATAGATTCTTGGACAAGTTCGGAATATAACATCATATACAACGGTAATTGAAATGAGCCAATATATTTTTTCCACGTTTCACGTTCTTCATACACTAATTTTTTAAAATTTATTTTTGTTGTTTTTTCATTTCCTCC
>CALETH010000104.1 GCA_937920105.1 uncultured Bacteroidota bacterium | reverse complement strand
CCTACACGACGCTCTTCCGATCTATGCTCAAAATAACGTAACTTGTTCTGATTCATTGCTTATAATTCCTGCTTATAAATTTTACTGTAAAACGATATTTGAAGAAAAAATAAATACTGAAAATGCTACTTTTTTTGAAATCATTTCCGCAAGATTTTTATCAGAAAATATTTATCATTTACCACAAATTAACGTTTTATTCATTCATTTACTACTTTTATTTAAAGGAGGAACTTTAGATGACCTCAGAACAAAAATCTCTTGTACAAAGTACTTTTAATGAAGTACTCCCCATTGCAGATAAAGCGGCTGCAATGTTTTACGCTCGTTTGTTTGAAATTGACCCTTCTCTCAAACCTTTATTCAAAACTGATTTAAAAGAACAAGGAGAAAAATTAATGCAAACTCTCCACGTTGCTGTTAAAGGGTTAGATAAATTAGATGAACTTATTCCTGCGTTGGAAGCATTAGGAAAACGTCACAAAACATACGGAGTAAAAAATGAACATTATGCTACTGTTGCACAAGCATTACTTTGGACTTTAGAAAAAGGTCTAGGAGAAAAATACACAAAAGATGTTGCTGCAGCGTGGACAAGTGTGTACACGATTGTTGCAGATGTGATGACAAAAGCGGCTAGTAAAAACTGAGATTTAACTATTTCTTATAGACTACAAAAGTTTTAAAAACTTTTGCAGTCCTCTTGGAGACCTGTGAGTTTTTAAAATTCACAGGTTTTATTTTTTATAATACAAAATTTATTTTTGAAGAATTTTCTTTTTTGCATGGATATTCCATATAAATCAATTTAATTTTGATGATGAACCATGAGCAACATCTTAAATACGAAATTCAAAACTCTAGATTCTTTCTTCAAAGATAAAGTGAGATTCTTCACTACACTTGGAATGACTGAATTCTGATTTCTGTATTCTGACTTCTTCTTGAAATTCTTCTCTTCACTTGCTACATTGTATTCATGAAAAAAATTTATCTTCTCTTTTTTATCATCTTCACACAAACGCTTTTTTCTCAAAACAAAGATTCCCTTTTTCTTCGTATTGCAATTCCGGAAACGGATACGCTAAAAATTTTTGCTAACAAGCAGCGCATTGCTGCAAGTACGCTTCCTACTGCTCGCGCATTTATCAATCAAAAAGAAATCAAAGTTTATCCTAGTGGTGCGTTTGTGGCATTAGTATCTGCTCCAACAGAAACAACTCTTACCAATATTCTTGTTCGGTTTGCTAATGGAGATTCTCTCACAAAAAATCTTGTCTTTTTAAAAGATAAGCCATTAACCACATCCCCAAAAGAACCAATTATTATTGAAAATTCTTTAATGCTGCCTTCACAAGATTTGTGGTTGAATAAAGGAGAAATTTTAGAAGTGAGATTTAAAGGGAGTCCGGATTACGAAGCATTTTTTGATATTGAAGGTGTTGCAAAAAAAATTCCGATGAAAGAACTTTCTGCAAAAGAAGCCGGTGGCTTGGAAGGAGTCTATGTTGGAAAATATGTTGTAGAAGAAAATGATGAAGCGGATAGTGTTTCCATTCGTTTTTGGATTAAGAGAGGATTTTGGAGTAGTGATGTAGAAAAATATTCTACTGCAAAGATTTCAATCGTACCAAAAAAACTTCCCTACGTTGGAGAAGTTATTGGAACATTGCCTTACTTGAATGCCGGACTTGGTGAAGACCGTCTTGGTGGAGCAAGATTAGGTTATATTGAAAAAGGTGTAAAACTTATTATTACTGGAAAAATTGGAAATCAATATAAAATACAATTACATAATTCTTTAGAAGCGTGGATACCGGAAGAATTTGTTCGCATACTTCCGCCAGAAACACCATTACCAAGTTCTCTTGTCGGTGCAATTTCTGCTATGGGAAATAAAAAAGAAGACTATGTTGTTGTTTCACTTTCAGAAAAACTTCCTTACACCACAGAAACATTTACATCACCAGCAAGTATTATTGTAAATATTTATGGAGCAACTTCCAACACTAATTGGATACAACATCAACGTACTGCAACAAATATTGAAAATGTTCAATGGAATCAAATCGCAACTAATCATTATCAATTAAAAATTTTATTAAAAGATTCGCAACATTGGGGTTATGATATTGAGTATGAAAAAACTTCCCTTAAAATAAAAATACGACGGCCACCAAAAATACACGATGAAAAAAATATTTTAAGTGGATTAACGTTTGCTTTAGATGCCGGACATGGTGGAGAAAATAATCGTGGAGCATTAGGTGCAACTGGTGCAGTGGAAAAAGATATTACTCTTCCTATTATTTTTCAGTTACAAAATCTTCTCAAGAAAAAAGGTGCTGAAACAATTCTCACTCGTTCTAGTGATGTTGGTGTTGGAAATACTTCACGCATCAATAAAATTCTTTCTTCCAACGCTGATATGTTGATAAGTGTTCATTGTAATTCTGCCGGAAATGCTTCTGACCCGGAAAAAATTCAAGGAACAAGTACATATTATCGCCATGTGGAATTTAAAATTTTGGCAGAAACGATGTATGATAAAATGACTTCGTTAGGTCTTGCACCTTTTGGTGTTACCGGAAGTTTTAATTTTGCATTAAATTCTCTTACTCAACTTCCCAACGTTCTTGTTGAAACTGCTTTCATTTCCAATCCTGAAGATGAAATGAAATTGATTGATGAAGGTTTTCAGAAAAAAATTGCGGAAAAGATTGTGGAAGGGTTGGAAGAGTTTTTTATAAAGGCAAAAGGAAAAAAGATGAATTATGAAAAATAAAATTCAAAAAGGTAAATAGTAAAAATACAATTGAAAAATAAAAAGTATATTAAAATTAGATTGCTTCGTTCTAATAAATTGGAACTCGCAATGACACTAACTTATTAATTCATAATTCTCACTTTAAAAAATATGCTCATTCTCAACGGCAATTCTCTCACCATAGAAAAATTATACAACGCTGCAACAACAACAGAAAAAATTGCTCTTTCCCCTTCTGCAAAAAAAGCAATGCAAAAATCCCGAACATTAGTAGAAGAATGGTTGGAGAAAAAAGAAATTATTTATGGGGTAACGACGGGATTTGGTGAGTTCAGCAATGTGCATATTCCTTTTGATAAAATTGAACAATTGCAAGAAAATTTAATTATGAGTCACGCAGCAGGAACCGGTGAACCACTTTCGCCGGAAATTGTGAGAGCAATGCTCATCCTTCGCATCAACGCATTAGCAAAAGGATTTTCTGGAATACGTCCTTCCACTGTAGAATTTATGATTAAATTTTTTAATGCAGGAATTATTCCGGTTGTTCCATCGCAAGGTTCAGTTGGTTCTAGTGGGGATTTGGTTCAACTTGCACATTTGGTTTTAGCAATGCTTGGAAAATCTACAGTGTATTATCAATCAAAAATAATTTCTTCTTCAGTTGCATTAAAAAAAGCAAAACTTCAACCTCTCAAACTTTCTGCAAAAGAAGGTCTGGCACTCATCAACGGAACACAAATGATGACCGCATTTGCCGGATTGATTATGTATGAAGCATTACAACTTCGCAAGTTAGCAGATATTTCTGCTGCATTAAGTGTGGAAGCATTACGTGGAACGGATACTGCTTTTGATGAACGTATTCACAACTTGCGTCCTTACAAAGGACAACGTGAATGTGCAAAAAATCTTCGTGTATTAATGCAAGATAGCGAAATTCGAGAATCCCATCGTTATAATGATGAACGTGTGCAAGATGCGTATTCTTTACGATGTATTCCGCAAGTTCATGGTGCTTCTCGTGATGCGTTGGAGTACGGAGAAAAAATTGTTTCTATAGAAATTAATTCTGCCAATGATAATCCGTTAATTTTTCCTAAAGAAAAACAACATTTGGAAGGCGGAAATTTTCACGGACAGCCAATTGCTCTGGTAATGGATTTTGTTGGAATTGCTCTTGCAGAATTTGCAAATATTTCTGAACGACGTATTGAACGTATGGTGAATGGTGCATTAAGTGGATTGCCTCGTTTTCTTGCAAAAGATGGCGGACTCAATTCCGGAATGATGATTGCACAATACACTGCTGCTTCTCTTGTTTCAGAAAATAAAGTTCTTGCTCATCCTGCCAGCGTGGATTCTATTCCTACTTCAGCAAATCAGGAAGACCATAATAGTATGGGTTCTATTGCTGCACAAAAATGTTGGAGAATTTTAAAAAATGTTCAAACGGTAATTGCGATAGAAATGTTATGTGCGGCTCAAGGAGTTGATTTTCATTCTCCACTTAAATGTGGAAAAGGAACAAACGCTGCTTATAAACTTATTCGTAAAAATATTTCTTTTTTAGAAAAAGATAGAATTTTACATTTTGATATTGAAAAAATAAAACGAGTAATTTCAGAACCATCTTTTATTTCTTCTGTAGAAAAAGTTGTTGGAAAATTGTTATAATTTTTCCTAAATTTCTGTTTTCGCAAGAATTACGGTTTCATTATTGTAAATAGAAAAAATAGTTAATTCATATAATCCATAGTTATAATTATAAAGCCCAATGGTTATTATTCCATTGGGCTTATTCCTTCCCCACAACTATCCCCAACACAAAAATTACTTATTTCATCACAATAATTTTTTTTGTGAATTGATTTTTTCCAGCAATAAATCTGCAAAGATAAATACCAGAAGAAAATTTGTTTGCATCCCACACGATAGAATGATATCCTGCATTTTTTTCTTCATTCACTAATGTTGCAATTTCTTGTCCAATAATATTATAGATTTTTACCACCACAAAACTTTTTTCCGGCACTCCATAAGAAATTGTTGTTGTTGGATTACACGGATTAGGATATGCCGATAAAAGTACAAATGTTGATGGAAGTTTTGGTTCTTCTTTTTTTTCTTTTACTTCTAAAATATTATTATCAAAATTTATAGATAATGGTTGAGAAGATAACGATGTACAAAATAAATCTTCATTAATATATGCTTGTAATTGAGAGCCCACATCAAATATTACTCCAGGATTAAATTCTATTACCATTCCCGATATAATAGTAATATCTGCTCCTCTTTGAGAGTTTAATGATAATGCTTGAACATCTTCTCTCGCTACATATACTACTGGTATAGTGACTGGAGAAGTTTCTCTGATAGTAAGATTTTCTTTTCTAAAACTAGCAACTTTATTAGCAGTAATATTTAACACACGGGCGTTATTTTGTAATGTTGGTGTTCCCATTGGAACTCCAGCATACAATACATCAGGGTTTGACCAATATTGAATACGTGGAATTCCTGCACCGCAATTTGATATTCCGTTTGGTGTTAAACAAATGTATGTGCTATCATAACTCATTACAGTTCGCCAGCGTGTTGCTGGACGACTTTCTGTAGCACGGGCTTGATACCAATATCCATGAGCAAATGCATACGGTGTGAGTGCATCATCCATTTGCATATTATGTCTTGCACCTTGCAAATGTCCTACTTCATGGGCAAAGGAATAATAGCCTGTTGCACAACTCCAATTGACAATACAAAATCCCTTGTTTTCATCAACGCCAATATCTGCAGCAATTCCACAGTACATTCTATCATCTACCAATAGTACACAAATATCAGCAGTGTAATTATTTCTTACGATGTGAACTGAATCCATAACACCATCGCCATCGGCTGTAAAATAGGATACATGATTTTCATATGTTCTATTTGTTTCATCATATTGAACAGGAAGAACATCAGCGAGTTGCATAAGAATATTTATTTTGCTATTGGCATAGGATTGATTTGCTTCATCAACTGCGAGTTGAACTAATGACTTAATATTGCTCACTTGTCGCCGTACTGATGGTGTATAAAAAACAAGTACACGAATAACAGGATTGCACGTTGCAGAATTTACATCAGCAATGCTATTTCTCTCCCCAGTTTCATTCATAAGAAATGGTTGAGAATTATTTTCATTAAATTTTTTAGGGTGTTCCGGTGGATATTTTTTTTGGTCAACAGAAAATAATACATGTGCACCATTTCCTAAAGGAACTAATGAATATATCTGTTGCTGAATAGTAATTGTTCCAGTAACATCCTCACCATCCACAACAAAAATTGCATTTCCTTCATTTCCTATCTTACCATACCAACTATACTTTTGCTGTGTGCGAACGTTAAGATTGGTTTTAGTAATTGTATAGAGTGTATTTTCTTTTACAAGATTAAGAGAAATATTATCTGTAACGGAAAATACTGGATTTATTTTTACCACTTTTATCCAAAGTACTTCTTTTCTGTTTTTCGTACTATCTAATAATGCTTTTTGCTGAAGAGATAAATGTTCATCAGAAGTTTCTGTGAACAACGTATTTTGAGATAATGATATTGTTATTGGTATTATCATGAAGATAATTATCCAAAAAAAAGTTTTCGTTTTCATAGTTTTTTACCTCATTTCTTTACTTCTTGTTGAATAGAATCTATTGTTTTTTCTAATTCACTATTTCTTTTTTGTAAAACAGTGAGTTGTTTATTTTGCTCAATAACATATAATGTTAACTCTTCCACTTTCTTCAATAAATCAGATTGCAATTTTCCAACATCAACACCATCTTTTTGTTGCATTTCTTGTGCGGAGGGAATTTCGGGAAGATGTTTATTTTTTTGAATAAACTTTTCTACTTCATCTAACGAACGTAATTTATAAGAAGATGAAAAAACATTATCGGGCCATTGAGTTTGTAATTTTACCACAAGTTTTTCTGCAATGATATTTCCACCAACTGAAAGTTTATAACCATCTACTTTTTTTGCAGCAATGCTAACATCATTTTGAAAAGTACTTTTTCCTTTTACTTCTAATTCACCGCTGAGATTTGCTTTATCGGTTCTTAATTCTAAATTTTTAGATTGAACTGAAAATGTTCCCATCTTATGTTCATTATTGGCATTTCCACCATAAAATAATAACTCTTGTGTACCTGGACTTTCTTCAGAAAGATAAAAACCAAATATATGTCCAAGACGGTTTTCTGTTCTTCCCAATAAAAGTTTCCAATCATTTTGAGGGTCACTCAATAATAATTTTTCTCCAACGATACTGAGTTTTGCTTCTGGTTTATCCGTTCCAATTCCAACATTGCCTTTGTTATAATAGATATTATTTTCTCTTTCTAACCATTGAGCATTACTTGTTGTTATTATAAAAATGCTTAACAATAAAAGATACATTCCCTGATGTGTTTTCATACATCCTCCAAAAAGATTTTGTTATTGATTTTTTTAATGTGAGATATTTCACATCTTTTATTCATAACAAAGATTGTGCCAATTGGAAAACTGTGTTTTTGGATTTGAATCAATAGTACATTTTTATTTTTGAGAATTATTTTTCGCAAATTTGGGAACTATAAAAACAAAAACCTAACTGATGTAGTTAGGTTTTTATAAATTCAACAATATTTATTTTTGGTTTTCTATTTTAACAAGACCATTTTTTTTGTTTGAACAAATTGCGGGGTTTCCATCTTATAAAAATAGATTCCACTAGCAACAATATTTCCTTGATAATTTTTTCCATCCCACATAAAATGATATGTTCCTCCTTCTATTTCTTTATTGTATAATGTCTGGATTTCTTTTCCTATGACATCATAAATTTTTACTGTGAGTTTTGTTTTTTCTGGTACATCCACAGATATTTGTGTTTGTGGATTAAATGGATTGGGATAGTTTTGATGTAATGCAAATTGTTTTGGGATAAATGGTAAAGGTCCTTCAAGTGATTTAGGAATTCCGTTAACATAAAACGCTGGTTCCAATATCCAATCTGTTGCATTACCACTTGCATCTTCCATATGAATTTTTATGTCTATTCCGGTAGAATCATATTGTGTTTCATTGGATAAATTTGCTTTGTAAAGATATCCTATCATAGTATCTTCTACAATTTCAGTAATTGGTATTTCTTTCCACGCTTCATTTGATTTATAAACTCTACTATATAAATGAGTAGCATTTGATATAACTGGTTGATAAAGACCTTTAAATAATAGAATATCACCTGCAGAAAAATCTGCACAAGAAAATATTATATTTCCATCTTCATTTTTTGAAAATTTCTCTGTCAACTTACCATTCATATTAAGAATTTTAAGTGATGTTATTTGTGGTGAATTTTTATCTGTAGAACGTAAATCAAAAAAATTATGCATTGTTGCTTTTCCCTTTATTCCTCCTATAAAATAATTAGTGTTTATTAGTTCTACTTTATAATTTCCTAGAGGAACATCAGCACCATTACCAGCAAAAAGTCTTTCTTCTACTAAAATATTATTTTGTTTATCATAAGCCTTCCACGAAGATGAAAAAATATCCATTTCTCGTTCTTCATTCAATGAACCATAAAAATTGGTACTAAATCGTATTCTCGGATTTTGCCCGCCTTCATTTCCATAAAAAATTTTGGCATATATTGGTGCAGTACCAAAAACTATCGTATCATTAGCAGAAAATAAATGTATATTTGGTGTCGGTTGGTCGGTTGAAAAAGCTCCTATGTTATTTCCTACTGTGCGAAATGGTTCTGTAGAAAAATATTGATATTGCACATCTGGTTGCACACTCACAATTGCTTTGCCATTGTAGAATCGTAAAAGAGTGTTCTGGTCATCATTTTTTTTTACATATAACTCACTATTCCATTCATTGGAAGGTAAAATATTTACAAGACCTCTAAATACAACTTTACGTTCTTTAGCGTTTGGAGGATAGATAAATTTTATATTCTGATGAAGAAAATCTGCAGTAGTATTAGTAAGAATTGTATCATGTTGAAAATTACTTATGGAAGGATAAGAAACGATATAAATTTTATTATTTGCATAATCTATATTGACAAATGTTGAAAAACGAGATGTATAGAATGCTGCGTTGGTTTTATGAAGTGTTCCTTTTTCTTTTTGAAGTGCAAGAAAATATGGTTCTTCTTTAAACTCTGCAATAACATCTGCTTCTTCTTGAAGAATTTCTTGATTGGAAAAAATGCTATCTTTATCAAAAAAATTATTTTTTTGAGCGTACAATTTTAACATCAATAATAAAGACAACAATATATATTTTTTCATAACATTACCCTTCCTTTCATAGTGAGTTCTTACTAACAATATAAAATGGATGTATAGGTAAATTCTATGATGAAATACACATCATTGTTTTCTATCACTGCTTTACTTATTTTGAAAATATGACAGAATTTTTATTCATTCTTTGTAGTTTTTTTTTAATTAGTTATAGTTTCATCCATTTTTTAGTATGGAAAGGACTAAAAAAACTTTCTTTTGAACCATCAATTTCACAATCAAAATTTTCTATTATTATTGCTGCACGAAATGAAGAAAAAAATATTGCTCAATGTTTAACATCACTTATTCAGCAACACTACCCAAAAGATTTTTTTGAAATTATTGTTGTTAATGACCGTTCTTCCGATAATACTTTATCTAATATAAAGGAATTTGAACAGCAATATTCCAATATTCATTCTCTCACAATTTCTTCGCTTTCTTCAGATTTACCTCTAAAGAAAAATGCACTGAATGAAGGAATTAAAAAAAGCAAATTTGATATTCTTGTTTTTACTGACGCGGATTCTATTGCTCCACCAACATGGTTACAAGAAATGGCAAAAGCATTTTCTCCAGAAATTGGTGTTGTTGCTGGCTATTCTCCTTTTGCAAAAACTTCTATTAAAAATTCTTTTGGAAAAAATTTTTTACGATACGAAGAAATGAAAAACTCTCTCGGTGCAGCAGCAGGAATTGGATTGAATAAAGCGTATATGTGTACTGGAAGAAATTTTGCGTACAGAAAATCCATTTTTGAAAAAGTTGGCGGATTTGAAAAAATTAAACATTCCATTAGTGGTGATGATGATTTATTTATACAATTGGTACAAAAAAACACTCAATGGAAGATGCGTTATTTGACTTCACCAGAAAGTTTTGTTGAAACGCAGCCACCAAAAAATTTTCAACAATTTTTAAATCAACGAAAAAGACATTTTTCAACTGGAAAATATTATCCGTTAAGAATGAAAATTATTTTTAGTGCTATTCATCTTTTTAACATTTCAACATTGATTACTCTGTTTGTTCTTCCTTTCTATGGAATAATATTGTTAGTATCAAAATTTCTTATTGATATAATAACAGCGAAACAAGGAAAAAAATTATTTCACGAAAAAATTTCTTTCATAGAAATTATTTTTTACGAAGTTCTTTTGGTTCTTTACAATCTTCTTATCGGACCTTTAGGTTTTATTGGAAAATTTGAATGGAAAGGAACACGTTCCTAATATGAAATCTAAACTTTTCATCATTCTTAAAATTTTTATTACCATTGTTCT
>CALETH010000103.1 GCA_937920105.1 uncultured Bacteroidota bacterium | reverse complement strand
GAGTTCTTTTATTCTTTGAATGAAATTTTGTTTTGCGGTTACAATTAAACGTCGTCCGAAATCTTTCAAGTGTAAAATTTCTACACATTCTTCTCCTACTTCAAGTTCTTCTCCGGTTTTTTTCTTTGCTTCTTCTACGGTGATTTGTGTACTTGGGTTTTCTACTGTTTCCACAACTTGTCGTTCTACATAAATTTCTATATCACCTTTATCCATATTCACAACAATATCAAATTGTGCATCGAGTCCATATTTTTTTCGTACCATCATTCCAAAGATATCTTCAATTATACCGGCAAGCATATCTTTATCGATACTTTTTTCTTTTACTAATGAGGTGAACGATTCTATAATTTCGCTGTTCATAAACAACACTCCAAAAAATAATTATGATTTTTTTAATAAGATTCCGAATCGAGTTCGAAATAATAAATAACTTTTACTATTTAAATTGAGGAATTACGTATGCTTCTTTTATTTTTTCTCTTGGTATGAGATGTTTTTTTGTTTTTGTTTGTATGGATAATTCTTCTTGTTCGATTTTTTCTAATGTTCCTTCTATTGTAGAAGTTTTTTGTTCATCCATAAAAGTGATTTTTAAAAACCGTCCGATGTTTTTTTGATATTGTCTATAGAGTTTTAATGGTCTTTCCAAATCTGGTGATGAAACGATGATACGATAATTTCCTTGTATGATTGGTGTTTCATCTAATTGCTGCGAAAGGTTTCTGCTGATGGTTGCACATTGTTCTGTGGTGATTCCTTCATCAGTATCTACGTAAATTTCTATAATTTTGCTTTGATGTTCGCCACGAATAACTATTTCTACTAAAAATCCGTGTATTTGTTCTATGAACGGAGTGATGAGTGTTTGTATTTTTTCTGTTAATTCGTTGGACATAATACTATCAAAAAAAAGTCCCGCAAAATTTGGCGGGACTTTTAACAATTGAGTTTATAAATATAGTGAAGTGTTGGTGATTTTGCAAGTGTTTTTCTCAACTATGTTCTTATAATCTCTTTCATTGACATTCGCAACGTTTTTTAGTATTATTTTTGTGCCGTTTTTATTGACTAATTCTCATTGTATGAAATTTCTCACATTTTCTTTTCTCTTTTTTTCTTTCTTTCACCTTTCCTTTTCGCAAAACATCCCTAAAAATTTTTCTTTAGGAGAAAAAAATACTCTCAAAAAAAATACAGATATTTCTCCTGCGAGCAATAGCATTACCAACATGGCAATTAAAGGAGATACTATTTGGCTTGGCGGTGATAAAGGTTTAAGCCGTTCTCTTGATGGTGGAAGAACATGGAAAAATTACTATAACACACCAGCATTTGGTACAGAAGATATTTCTGCGATTGCTGTTTATAAAAATGAAGTGTGGATTGCTACTGCACACTCTGTAGAAATCAATGGAGAAGTATTTCCTGAAGGACGTGGATTAAAGTACTCTATTGATGGTGGTGAAACCTGGGAAATCATCCCTCAACCAATTGATAAACAAAATATTGATACACTGTATTATAACGAAAAAAGTTTTATTCGCTCATTAGGTGTTACAACAACAGTTAACAATATCACTTATGATATTGCTATCAATGATAGTGCTGTATGGATTACTTCTTTTGCAGGAATGTTCAGAAAATCTATTGACAAAGGAAAAATATGGCAAAAAGTTATTATCCCACCAGATAATCTCAATTCCATCTCTCTTACTGATTCCCTTGTTTTTGATGTTTCTCCAGTTGGTGGAAGTTTAGGATTACAAAATAATCTCAATCATAGAGTATTTTCAGTATTTGTTGAAGATAATGATACTCTTTGGGTTGGAACTGCTGGTGGAATTAACAAAAGCACTGATGGTGGAAAATCTTGGAAAAAATTCAATCATCTAAATCAATCATCTTCAATTTCAGGGAATTTCGTTCGTGGAATTAATAAACAATGGTCTAACGGAAAACAAATTTTATGGGCTGCAACAAAAGATGCAACTTCCGGTGAACAACAAGGTGTAAGTTTTTCCGAAGATGGCGGTGAAAATTGGAAAACTACTCTTCTCGGTGAATCTATTTATAACATTAGTTTTAAAGATTCTATTGTGTACGCTGTTGGTGATAATGGAATTTTTCGTTCTACTAATTGGGGAATTTCTTGGACCTCTCCACAAAGTATTGTGGATAATATTACCAATGCGCCATACACCAAACCGGATTTTTATGCTGTTGCAAATCAAAAAGATACTATTTGGTTTGGTGGTGCTGATGGAACTGCGATAACAATAGACAATGCTGAAAATTCTTTTGGAAGTTCTTGGAAAATTTTGCGTGTTTCAAAACCACTTTCTTCTCTCCAAGAAACATACGCCTACCCAAATCCGTTTTCTCCGGATGATGAAGTTGTTCGTTTTCATTATGCTTTACAAGAAAATTCCACAATCACCATTCGCATTTTTGATTTTGGAATGAATTTAGTCCGCACTTTGGTAAAAGATGTTCTTCGTAAAGGTCCAGCAGAAAGAGATGAAATTTGGGATGGAAAAAATGATAACAAACAATTTGTTTCTAATGGTGTATATTTCTATCAAATTACCGGAAGTAATGAAAAACCTATTTGGGGAAAAATTTTGGTTGTTCAGTAAATTAGTATTCAGTTATCAGTAATCAGATTATCAGTGTTCTACTTTTTTTCGCACTAATCACTAACCAACTATGAAAAAAATAATTGTATTCTTAACACTTTTTTTCACAACAACAATTTCCTTTGCACAACTCGCAGGAAAAGCCGGTACATTTACACGAATGGGTTTTAACGCTCGCACAATCGGAATGGGAAATGCTTTTACTGCAGTTATTGATAATGGAATAAGTTTTTACAATCCTGCTGTTACACCATTTCTCACACAAAGAAATGTTTCTGCGTCGTTTGGGATTTTATCGTTAGACCGTTCGCTCAACACACTTTCCTATTCACAACCACTTGCTCCCGCTGCCGGACTTTCCGCTTCTATTTTTAATGCCGGTGTTCGTAACATTGATGGAAGAGATAATGCAGGAAATCATACTTCAATGTATTCTACTTCGGAAAATCAATTTGCTTTTACTTTCGGAAATCGTTTTTCTAAAAAATTAGCATTGGGTGTTGGATTAAAAATTTATTACTATTCTCTTTTTGAAAAAGTTTCTTCCACCGGTTTTGGAATTGATATTGGTGCAATTTATAATGCTACTGAAGATATTACCATTGGAGCAACAGTTCGTGATATACTCACAAAATATCGTTGGGATACTTCAGAATTGTATGGTAAAAATGGAAATTCTACAAAAGAACAATTTCCACTTCTTCGCACTTTTGGAATTTCTTACCGTTTACCAGAAAATTTTGGAATTGTTTCTGCAGAAATAGAAAACAGCAATCAACAAACAAATAACATTCGGGTTGGAACAGAAATTCATATTATAGAACAACTTTCGCTCCGTGCAGGTGTTGAGAATGTTAACGCTGAAGAAATTGCTCCAACATTTGGTTTTACCGTTCGTACAAATTTTGAAACTTTTTCTCCATCATTACATTATGCATTTCGTCTCGAACCGTACGGATTTTTCGGAATGCATGTGATTTCTCTTTCAACAGCATTTTAAATTATAAAATAAATGAAAAAAATATTTCTTTTAATTTTCACTCTCTCTTCTTTTACTTACGCACAAAACATTGGCTCCGGACTTTCATTCTTAAAACTCGGTGTTGGAGCAAAATCCATTGCCATGGGAGAAGCATACACAGGAATTTCTCACGATGCTTCTTCTCTCTATTATAATCCAGCAGCAATTTCTTTTATTCAACAAAGCGAAATTTCTTTAATGCACAAAGAGTGGATTTCTGGAACTTCTGTAGAATATATCGGAGCAATTTCTCACACAGAAAATTTTTCCTTCGGCTTTAGCGTCAACTCCACAAACATTAGTGATATTGAAATTCGCACACAACCCGGACCTTTAACAGGAACTTTTGGCTCACATAATCTTGCAATTTCCGGTGCAGTAAGCGTTCCAATTTCTTCTTCATTTTCATTTGGAATAACTGGAAAATTTCTTCTCGAAAAAATTTATGTTGATGATGCAAATGGTTATGCTTTTGATTTTGGTGGCTTTTATCAACTCAATAAAAATTTCTCTTTTGGTGCAGCAATTGCAAATATTGGAACAATGAATTCTCTTCGTTCTGAAAAAACAATTTTACCAACAACATTGCGTTTTGGAGCATCTTATAACGATGTGATTACAGACAATATCAATTTTCTCGTTTCTACTGATATTTTAAAAATATTAGAAGATAAATCTGCACATTTTCATTTTGGAAGTGAATTTTTGTATGATAATTTATTGGCTGCACGTTTTGGTTATCAAGTTGGATATGAAGCAAAAAAATTTTCCACCGGAATTGGTATTCTTTACTCTTTTCTTCGTTTTGATTATGCGTATGTTCCTTTCACTTCTACATTAGGAAATACACATACGTTTTCTCTAACCTTCAATTTGTAATGATACTTCGTGAATACAAAAAAGATTCTTTTTACTGCAACATTTACATCGTCTTTTATTCAAGAAGATATACGAATTTTACAACAATGTTATAACGTTACTCCATGTATCTCATCTGGCTTTTCAACACTTCTAAAATTTTTTACACTTACACCAAAACATGACATAACATTTTCATGGTTTGCGTCAGTATATTCTTCTATACTAATTTTTTTCACAAAAATTTTCAAAAAAAAATCCATTATTATTCTTGGCGGTGTAGATGTTGCAAAAGAAAAAGAATTTAATTATGGAATTTGGAATAGTTGGTGGAAATCTATTTTTGTGAGATATGGAATAAAAAATGCTACGGCTGTTTTTGCTGTGGATGATTCATTAAAGAAAAAAGCAATATCACTTGCAAAGTATGACGGAAAAAATATTTTTACAATTTCAACTGGTTATGATAAAAATTTTTGGATTCCAAAAGGAGAAAAAACACATCGCATACTTACCGTTGCTATGTGTTCCAATATGACAAGAATAAAAGTGAAAGGAATTGATATTTTTCTCAACGCAGCAGCACAAATGCCTGATGTTCAATTTGTTATTATTGGATTAACACAAGAAATTGCACAACAATTATCTATCCCGAAAAACGTAGAATATTATCCTCCACTTTCTCAAAAAGAAATTTTACCCTTTTATCAAAAAGCAAAGGTTTATGCACAATTTTCTCGGCATGAAGGATTGCCGAATGTTCTCTGCGAGGCAATGTTATGCGAATGTATTCCGGTTGGAACAAAGATTGCTGGAATTCCCAATGCAATTGGAGATGCCGGTTTTTTAGTTGATATCAATAACATCAATCAAATAAAAGAAACTCTTTCGACAGCATTACATGCTTCACCAGAAATCGGAAAAAATGCTCGCCAACGAATTATCACACATTTTGATATTTCCAAACGAGAAAAATCATTATATACTATGATTGATGAAATTCTTTCATGAAACTTCACACTAAAAATTTACTTTCTCTTTTTTCTACGGATATTATTAATAGAATTTTAGGTGGTGTTGCAACTATCTACCTTGCCCGCACCCTTGATACTTCTTCCTTTGGAATTATCAATTTTGCATTAGCAATACTTTCTTACGGATTAATTTTTGCCAATCCCGGATTGAATATTATTGGAACACGTTCTATTGCGCAAAAAAATGTTTCACCAAAACCACTTACACAAACAATCATTAATTTAAAATGTATTTTATCATTATTAGTTTTTTGTGTAGGAATAATCATATCACTTTTTTTTCTTGAACAACATCTACAACTTACAACAGTATTATTTTTATGTTCATTATTTCCCAGTGCATTTCTTCTTGAATGGTATTTTCAAGGAAAAGAAAATCTTGCCATTATTGGTGTTGGACGCACCGTGTGGAGTATTATTTACACAGCATTTATTGTTTTATTTGTTCACTCTTCACAAAAATTATATTTAGTTCCCATCGCATGGGGAATAAGTCTTATTATTCAAGCAACAGTATTATTATTTTTTTACAAACAATCAGTTAACGATGAAGAAAAAATAACAAATACTATTTCGTGGAAAACTCTCCTTCAACAATCTTTTCCCGTTGGAAAAGTAGCCATCATCACACAAATTTTATTGAATTTACCATTCATTCTTTTAGGATATATCGGAACAACAACAGAAATTGCTCATTATAGTGCTGCATCAAAATTAGTATTTTTTTTATTGGTGATAGATAGGATTTTATATTTTATATTTTTTCCTCTTCTTTCACGAACATTTGTAAATTCACCAGAACTATTATCTAAACATGTAGAAAGATTAGTAAAATATTTGTTGATATTGTGTTTGCCAATTTGCGGCGGAACAATACTTTTTTCTTCTTCTCTCATTTCATTTATTTTCGGAAATAGTTATGAAGAAGCATCACTGCTTTTACAAATTCAAATTTGGTATTTCTTTTTTACTGTTTGTAACAGCATTTTTTCTTTTACTCTTTTAGCAATAGAAAAAGAACAACTCTATTCTCGTGTTACCACCTTCATTTCGATTTGCACAATTTTAGGAATAATTCTTTTTACGTATTTTGGTAAAAGTATTGGCGCTTCGTATGGAATGACTATCGGAGAAGCAATTCTTGCAATGGTAATGTGGTATAAGGTACATACAATAATTTCCGTAAAAATAATTCGTCATTTACTACAATCATTATTAGCAACGTTTATTATGATTGGATGTTTAATATTCTTGCCAACAATGCACATTGTATTTTCAATTCTTGCAGGATTTTTTATTTATGGTATTGCGATAATAATAGTTGGTGGTTTTACTAAAGAAGATTTTCTTTTTATAAAGGAACGTTTAGTGTGAATCTTTGTATTGGATTGTTACAATATGAAATTGGATGGGAATTACTGCTTAATCAATTAGGAGTAATTTGGGAATGTTATTCTTCCGAAAAAGAAATTTCTCCGGAAAATTATAGTGTTTTTATTCTCAATACTTTTCCCGATAAATCACAAACAGCGTTATTACAAAAATATCTTCATGATGGTGGATGTATTTTTGCAACTCATGGATGTGGAAAAAATATTAATAATAGTTCGACAAAAGAAAAATATTTTTCATCTCTCTCACCAAAAAAATTTTCGCCTTTTACATCTTCTACTATGGTGGATATTTTTTCAAAAGGTGTAACTACTTCCTCTTCATTATTATCAACATCGCAATATGGAAAAGGAACTATCATTCATTTTCCTTTTGATGTTCATAATGCAATTAGTGATACTCGTTCTTTACGAAAAAATTTTTATTTCACAACAGAACGATTACCTTCAGAAGTTGTTGTTCGTGTTTCAAAAGGTGAAATACGAAAATTAGTCTATTCTTCGTTAGAATTTCTTCATCATCAAAAAAATTTACCATTTATTCACAAATGGTTTTATCCAAAAAATGAACAAACGATATTTACTTTTCGTGTAGATTCTGATAAGGGAAATAAAGAAGAAATTACAATGCTTCACAATGTGTGTAAAAAATTTTCTATTCCTACAACATGGTTTTTAGATGTAAAAAGTCATGAACCTTGGATTTCATTATTTAAAGATTTTCATAATCAACAACAAGAAATAGGAATTCACTGTTATGAACATAACACCTATTCAACATTCGAAGAAAATTATCAAAATTTTAATAAAGCATATACAATCCTTAAACAACATCAAGAAAAAATCTTTGGTGCTTCTGCTCCGTACGGAACATGGAATGAATCCGTAACCACTGCATTTGAAAAAATTGGATTAGAATATTCATCGGAATTTTCTTTGGATTATGATAATCTTCCCTTTTTTCCTATCATTAATAATAGATTTTCTCAAGTGCTTCAATTACCAATTCATCCGATGTGTGTAGGAAGTTTTCGTAGAGCACGTTTTACAAATAATGATATGGTTGCATATTATAAAAATTTTATTGAAAAAAATATTTCTCTTCGCGAACCGATTTTTTTATATCATCATCCAACACATCATCACTGGGAAGTTTTTGAAAATATTTTTAATCATATCCGTACAAAAAATATTTTTACACTATCATATCACAATTATACAGAATGGTGGAAAAAAAGAATGTTGATGAATGCTTCTCTTTCTCTTGAAAATGAAACACAATCTTTAAAAACAATTATTACTAATAATAGTAATGAATGTTTTTGGCGAATTTCTTTTCCATCACATGAAGAAGCAATTATTCCGCTCACTGAGCACATCAATCTTAACACAGTAAAAAAGAAACCAACTCCACTTCCTGCTTCTCCACCGGATGATATAGAACGTATTCGCAAATTTGATTGGAGACATTATCTTCAAAATGGATTAGACTTTTGGTATAGGAGAATGCAATGAAAATTATGATGGGTAGTTACCAAACATTATCCATTTCACATGGTGGTCCGCGAGTACAAATTTTAGAAACAAAAAATGAATTGGAAAAACTCGGAGTTACAGTTTCTCTTTTTGATGTTTGGAAAGAATTTTCTTATAAAGAATATGACGCCTTTCATCTCTTCGCAGGAAACATTGGAACGTTTCATATAGCAAAACATATTCATTCTCTTGGCATCCCACTTGTTACTTCCTCAATTTTTTTTACACGTCATTCACCTTTCGCAATTAAAAGTGTTGTAACAGCAAATAAAATTCTTCATAAGTTTAAAAAAGGATTGTGGAGTGATTATTGGCTTTCACATCAAATTTTTAAGTGGTCAAAATCCGTACTACCAAACACCACTGATGAAGCAACATTAATAGAAAAAGGATTATCTATTCCAAAAGAAAAAATTACTGTCATTCCTAATGGAGTTCATTCACGATTTGAAAATGGCAACCCAACACTTTTTAAAAAGAAATATGGAATTGAAAAATTTATTTTGAATGTTGGACATATCGGACCGGAAAGAAAAAATGTTTTGAATTTACTCCGTGCAGTAAAAACAATTGATTATCCTGTAGTGATTATCGGAAGAATTACGTCGGGAAAATATTATGAACAATGCAAAGAAGAAGCAGCAAAAAATAAAAATATTTTATTAATTGATGGATTATTAAATGATTCTGAAATGCTTGCTTCTGCTTATGCTGCATGTGATGTTTTTGTTTTGCCTTCTCTTTTTGAAACCCCAGGAATTGCAGCATTAGAAGCGGGCTTAGCAGGAGCAAAAATTGTTATCACACCACATGGAGGGACAAAAGAATATTTTCTTTCTATGGCAGAATATGTTGAACCAACATCAGCAGAATCCATTCGTAAAGGAATTATTAATGCTTTGGATAAAAAGAAAGATGTGCAATTACAAACTCACATTAAAAAAGAATTTTTATGGAGTAGTGTTGCAGAAAAAACATTGAATGTTTATAAGACTTTATGAAAAAAATTTCTTTCATTTTTGGTACACGTCCTGAAGCAATTAAACTTGCTCCAGTCATTCGTTTTATGAAAGAACAAAATATATTTGAAGTTCACGTTTGTTCTACAGGACAGCATCGCGAAATGCTGCATCAAATTTTTGAAACTTTTGATATTGTTCCTGATGTGGATTTGAATGTTATGAAAGAAAATCAAACTTTGCCTGATTTAACCAGTACAACTATTCAATCTGTTAATAATTATCTCTTAAATTATAAACCCGATATGGTTTTGGTTCAAGGAGATACAACTTCTGCTTTTGCTGCTGCACTAACATCATTTTATCACAAAATTCCTGTAGGACATATTGAAGCAGGTTTGCGAACATACAATCAACATTTTCCATTTCCTGAAGAACTCAATCGTACACTCATTTCACATACTGCAAATATTCATTTTGCACCAACAGAAAACGCAAAACAAAATTTAGTAAGAGAAGGAATCCAAGAAAAAAATATTTTTGTAACAGGTAACACTGTTATTGATGCTCTTCTGTTAACACAAAAAAAAATCATTAAAACTCATTACACACTACCACCCCCTTTAGATTTTCTCAATCATTCAAAAAATCCTATTGTACTTATTACAGGACACCGCCGAGAAAATTTTGATGAAGGACTTGCTGAATTATGTTCGGCAATTGCTGAACTATCAAAAAAATTTAATGATGTCTTTTTTATTTACCCAGTTCATTTAAATCCAACGGTTAAAAAAATTACCTCTTCACTTCTCAACACATCAAAAAATATTTTTCTTACGGGACCATTTCCCTATTTCCCTTTTGTTGCATTAATGATGAGAAGCACTCTTATCCTTACAGATTCCGGTGGAATACAAGAAGAAGCACCTTCATTAGAAAAACCAATTCTTATCGTTCGTAATACTACTGAACGACCTGAAATTATAGAAGCGGGAGCCGCGAAACTTGTTGGTACTAATAAAAATGATATTATAAATTCCGTCTCCGAATTATTAACAAACAAAAATTTGTATGATTCAATGATACATAAAAAAAATCCTTACGGAGATGGAATAGCCAGCGAAAAAATTTTTACTATCTTATCTCAACAATTGTAATCCATGAATATTCTCTTTATCAATTCAATACAAATGTGGGGCGGCGCTGAAGTGTGGCTAATGGATATGATGAACGGATTGCAACAACGTGGACATTCTCCTTTTCTTATTTGTAGAAAAAATACTGAACTCGCAGAAAAAGCAATAGCAAAAAATTTCAATGTTTTTCCAATTCGCATTGCCGGAGATTTTGACCCTTTCGTGATTGCAAACATTTATTCCATTATCAAAAAAAATAATATTGATACTATTTGTACTAATATGGAAAAAGATTTACGCATCGGTGGAATTGCCGGAAAACTCGCTGGCGTAAAAGGAATCATTCCCAGTAAAGAAGTGGATTTTCCATTAAAAAATACTCTACGATATAAATTTTTCTATAATACTATTGCCACAAAAGTTATTGTTAATTCCAAAGCCACATTTAATACAATGACACAAAGTGTTTCTTGCATAGATAAAAAGAAATTTGAAATTATTTATAAAGGAATTGATATTGCACAATACGATATTCCTCCATCAAACAATATTCGAAAAGAATTTCATCTACAGGAAAATATTCATATTGTAACATTTGTTGGTAGATTAAATGAACAAAAAGGAATTTCTTATTTATTAGAAGCATGGAAAAATATCCATCAACAATTTCCTCATGCTGTTCTACTTTTAGTTGGAAAAGGAGATATGCAATTATATATTGAAAATTTTACTCAAATACACAATTTGCACTCATCAATTATTCTTACTGGCTTTAGAACTGATATACCTTCTATTCTTTTACAAAGTACGATGTTAGTTCTTCCTTCTTTATGGGAAGGTTTTGGTTATGTTTTGATTGAAGCAATGGCGGCAAAAATTCCAACTATTGCAACAGCAATAAGCAGTATCCCTGAAATCGTTGTTCATGAAAAATCTGGAATCTTAGTTGAACCAAAAAATAGTTCTCAATTACAAGATGCTATTACTTCTCTTCTCTCTAACCCAGAAAAAGTAAAAACAATGGGTTTATATGGAAGAAAAATTGTGGAAAAAAAATTTACTATTCAAATCATGCTTGACAATTTCGAAAAAATTTTCTTAAATGAAATAGGTAAAAATAATGAACACAAAAAAATCTAAACTTACACGAAGAGACTTTTTAAGAAAAACTGCGCTTGCAGCAGCATCCTACCCACTTCTTACAGGAAGTTATGGAATGCTTACTAATAGTGATTATCAATTGATAGAACAAAAAATTTCCATTACCAATCTTCCGGAAAAATTTAAGGGCTTTACCATTGGAATGTTGAGCGATATTCATTCCAGTCCATTCATGCTTAAAGAAGAAATGGATGCTTATGTAAAAGCAGTGAATGAACTTAAAACAGATATGATTGTTGTTACTGGAGATTTTGTGAACAGTCAAACAGAAGAAGTCTATCCATTTGCAGAAGCATTTTCCAATTTAACAGCACCGTATGGTGTGTATGGATGCTTAGGTAATCATGATTATTTTGCTGATGTAGATATTGTTGCTAAAGAAATTGATGAATGTGGTGTAAAACTTTTACGCAATGATGCAATACAAATTCACAAAGAAAATTCTTTCATCAATTTGATTGGTGTAGATGATATTGGAAGAAAAGTTAATCCGAATGATTATTTAAAAAACGCATTATCTTCTATCAATAATACACAACCAAAAATTTTACTCTGTCACAAACCATATTATATGGATAATTTTGCTGAACATAATATTGATTTGACATTAAGCGGACATACTCATGGTGGACAAATTGTTTTCGGCAATATTGATAATATTGCTGTAACATTTGCCAATGTTATTTCAAAATATGTTCGTGGTTTGTATAAAAAAGAAAATTCTCAAATGTACGTTAATAGAGGAATTGGAACTTCTCTTATTGCTGTGCGAATTAATTGCCCACCGGAAATCACCAAAATTACTTTGATGTAAAAAATGAATAGTTATTTACGCACGAAAAAAATCATTACAGTATTTTTGATTTCTTATGTAATTTTTTCAGTGTATTCTTTTATTCGTGACAAAGAATTTTTCCCTTTCTTTTCTTGGAATTTATTTGTCCTTGTCCCTCACACTGTTACACAATATAATATCCGCCTCACTCATCATAATGAAACGCCTATCAACCCTCCAATATTATATGAGTATGCTGATACAATTTTAACAAGACCGCATTCTATCATTGCCTATTACCTCATTCAACAAATAGGAAAAGCAAATGCTAAAAATGATTCTGTAGAATGCAATAAATTTCGTTATGTCTTAGAACAAAATTATCTTTTGCCAAAAATGAAATATGAATTAGTAACAATGAAATATTTTCCATTAGAACGATGGAAAACTGGTAACTACAGTATTTCACCAATACAACAATTTTCCACAATTGATAAAAAATAATTTCTCATGTTTCGCAACATTCGTCATTTTCTTTCAATAAAAAATTCTTCAGAAAATTTTCTTTTTTCTAAAAGAACAGAAAACCTTCACATTGCTCAAAAAATAATTTTCTTCTATTATTTTTGTCCAATAATTTTTATGGTATGGCAATATAAGGTGTGGATACGAATGATTCATCACAGCACTATTCTTCCTTTATGGCCAATCACATGGATAAATTTTGTTGATGCACAAATTGGAATTATTATAATACTACTTATAAGTATTATAGGATTTTGTATCGCTGCATTTTTTTCACAACATTCTTGGGCAAGAATTATCGCATGTATTGCAGCATTTCAATTAGCAGCCCTCATTAATTCGTACGGAAAAGTAAGCCATTATTGGCATGGATGGGTTTTAACTTCATTCTTATTAATCTTTTTACCAAATGACTGGAAAGAATCTTCACAAACAATGCAAAGAGAAAAACGAGAAAAAATATATTTGATATTTTCAGCATGTCAAATAATTTTATTATTGGGATATTCTATGGCAGGTGTGTGGAAATTTATTGGAGCAATTTATCAAATAAGTATGGGAGAAGTAAATTTATTTTCACCGGAAGCGTTTGCAACACATATTGCAGACCGTTTATTGCAAACTAACGTAAAAAGTATTGCTGGAGATTTTATGATTGAACACCATTTTATTGGCTCAGTGTTTTTAATTTCTGGTGTTTATATTCAAGCATTTTCTTTATGTGCAGCATTTCGTCCGGCATTACAAAAAATTTGGGGCTTACTTCTTATTTCTTTTCATATTGGAACTGCACTTACACTGACCATTGGTTTTTGGGAACAATGCGCTTTACTTATATTATTTTTTTTATTTACACCTTTTGATTACAAAAATATTTCAATCAAAGAAAGAATTTTACAATTTCCTTTACTTTATGGATTCCAACAAAGATTGAAAAAGAAAATCTCATCAATATAACTTTTGTATTTTCGCAGTACGAAAATAATGTTGTAAAATTTTTTCTGCTGGAAAATTTTGTGTCGCCATGACTGCTGCACCAATCTGGCATAGTCCAACACCATGTCCCCATCCTGCTCCATGAAAAATAAATTTGTTATTGTGTTTTTCTACAATAAAAGCAGAACTATAGAGATGTGTTTTGGAAAGCCATCGTCGGATTTCTAATTCTTTACCCACAACTACCGTTTTTTTACTTCCTTCTATTTTTAATTTGATAATTCTTCCGGATGGACCTCGTTGTATTGGAATAAGATTACTAATAATTCCAAAATCAATTCCAGGTTTTTGTTTTATAAGATTTGATAATTCTTCGATTTCATATTCTATTTTCCACCGAAAAAAATTTTTTGTTTCTCTATCAAATGATGGAAGAATTTGTTGAAGAATATTTTTATCCTGTGTATTACAATAAGCAACTGGATTTGATAGTATCCATTGCTTTACTTCTTCTTCTGTTGTGATGAGATTATAAGAAATTGGAGAATCAGTAATAGAAGTAAGATAAGGAATAGATGTAAATTCCCACACATTTTCAAACGCTTCGGAAATACCTCCACAACATTTAGAAAACCGTGCATCACAAATGTGATTTTCAGATACTAAAAATTTTCCCCACGTTTCATCTATTGCTTTTTGAACAGATGAAGAAATTATTTTGGTAATTCCTTGATAACGCTGGCAGTGGTCATCCGCACACACATCAAAAAACGGATGGTCTTCTCTATCATACCAGCGAATAATTTCATTTTCTGTTTCATAATTTCGTTGTGAAGAAATTCCAATGTTGGATGTTTCTTCCTTTTGTTTCAACATTGCTGCCAACCAACTTCGTGAAGTAATTGCATGGGCTTTTAATAATTCCAATGGTGCCTTGGCATTCATTTCCGAAGAAATGACACTTGCTAAATATTTTTCGAGTGAGATTTCATTGATAACAATAATTGTATTATTATTTGCAATAATAAATTTGAGATTTCCTTGAAATATTTGTGTTTCTTTTCTTTCCCAATGAAAATTCACTCCAATAACTACATCGTATAATGAAAACGTACTTTCATTATTTAATGGAATACAAATAATTTCTTTTCCAGAAAAAATTTTTTGAACATTATCAGATAAAACTATCTCCTCATTGAAAATCTTAATAAAAAATTCACCTTCTATTTTTTTTCCTTCAATAGAAAATGAACCCTGAAATTTTCCAGAAACTTCAGTACGATTTTCAAGTATTCCTACTTTAATTATTGGCTCGTGTGTAAGCATAAAATAATTTATTTTGTCATTTCCACTTTCACAAAAACGACCACCCTTGTATTCCCTCCTAAAAGGAGGGAAATATATTTCGCTCAAAAAAATTCCCCTCCTATTTATAGGAGGGGCTAGGGGAGGTCCTACTATAATTCTTGCAAAATCTCTTCCAAAACATTTTCAGATAACGAAACTTCTTTAAAAATTTGTTCTATAATTTTTGCATCAACATGTAAAAAATCTTTTTCTATCGGTGTAATAATTAATCCACCCATATCTACTACTGCCGGACTTATGAGGATTCTTTTTTCTCCTTCTTCAAAAAAAACATCCGGACGATGTTTCTCTCGTAAAAAAATAATAACATGCCAAAATTCATTTTCGTAAAAACACAAAATATTCATTTTGGGTTCTTCAATAGTAGTATTTCGTTCTTGTAATTTTTCACAAAACGAAAAAAATACATTCTTAATTCCATTTATCTCTTTTCCTTTTATTACCACAACACTTCTTCCAACATTTTGTAAAACACTTACGGTAATGTTATGAATATTTTTTTGTTTTTTCTTTCGTTGTTCATTTTTTACTTCTTGCTCTATCGGAATTTTTCCTTTCGGACTTATCTGAAAATGAAAATGGTCTGGTGCAGAAGCACCGCATTTTGCTCCATTATAAAAGATAGTTTCATACTCAGAAAAATCTTGAGCGAGCAAAAGCATTATTTCAAAATGATTTTCTATAATTTGTGGTGTGTGGTGAAAATGTGTTACGGTGTAATGCGGAGAAAAAATTGGAAATGGATTACAGAGTATTAAATATTCTTCTTTGTAAAGAATACTTTGCTGTTCAGATGGACGATTGTTTTGACACAAAAAACATGGTCGTTGCTTGATATGATTTTCTGAAACATTTGCAGTAGCATTAACTAATCTTTTAGGATTGTATTGAAGTTGAACTGTAAATCCCTCACACTGCACAATTCGTGTATGAACTTTTTCTAACGCTTCATAATTTTCTCGCAGTTGCTGCCAAACTTTTTTTTGTTCAATAAAAAGATGAGAAGTGCGTTGAGAAATTGAAAATTTATTCATGAATCTTTTTGCACCCGATTAAATGCGAAACAGTCGTTTTCCCCATTGTAAATGGTAATTCTTCTACAAATTGAAATTTTCTATTTTTATACCATTCTACCGAACGAATATTTTCTTTCATTACACCAACCCAAACTGCTGAAAAAGATTTTTCTTTTGCTTTTTGAACTGCAAGTGATAATAATTCATTCCCTATAGATTTTCCTTGAAATTCCGGAAGTACATAGAATGAAGAAATATAAAAACGCTCTTGTTCAGAATTTATTGCAAGGCGTAAATACGCAACAATAGTATCACTTTCTTCTACAACAATATTTTCAATCAAAGAATCCATACACATTTTTTGCAACGCTTCTTGATTGTAATATTCATCAAAATATTTTCTTCTATCAACTTCCGGAATAAATGATGAATATGTTGCTTCCCATGTTTTCCATAAAACATTTCGAATAGGAAAAATATCATTAAGATTTGCTTTGCGATATATCATTGTTTCATTCTTGCGGCAATTTCCATTGTGCGAATTTTATCTTTATAAAAATCATTTTTATTGATTTTTTCTATTGGTAATGCTGCATCAGTATTTCCTTCCCAACGGCGACATAAATAAATTGGTTCATAAATTCTTCCAATTTGATATTCGCGAGAAAGCCGCAAAGCAACAGTATAATCTTCGCCATAACTTACATTGGGAATTTTTATTTTTCGCAATAATGTTGTTTGAAATGCACGAGGTGCACCAAGTCCATTAATACGCAAAGCATTATTACGTCCATTATTTGGCGTCCACTCTTTATGGTCAATTATTCCCGGTGGAATTTCTTCTAAATTCATGTTCACCAATTTATAAGAACCAATCACCATTGCATACTCACCACTGCGAAAAACGTTAATAATTTTTTGCAACGTATCTTCTCCACTATACATATCATCAGAATCCAACTGCACAGTATAACGTCCGCAAAATTCAGAATGCACTCCTTCATTCCAACAACCACCAATTCCTAAATCTGCACGTGTTGGAATAATATGATGAACATTAGAATATTTTTGCGAAAATTCTTTCATGATTTTTGTTGTAGAATCGGTTGAGTGATTATCTATAACAATAATATTAAAAGAAAAATTTGTTTTTTGTGAAAGAACACTTTGGATTGCATCAGCAATGGTTTTTTCGCGATTGCGTACGGGAATAATAACGCTCGCTTCTACAGGAAATATGATATTTTCTTTTGGTATTTTTTTAAATTTTGGTGAAAGATATGCTCCAACATTTTTTAAATATTCTGTTGCAACTTTTTCCATCTCTTTTTGTTTTTGATGATTGTTGGGATTCACATAATCAAACTGTTTTTCTCCACTTGTGCGAACATCATGTTCTTTTTTTGTGTAAAGATATTCTGGAATGCGAAAAATTGTACTATGAATAGAAAGTTTTAGTCGTACATCATATAATCCTGCATAGTGTACGTTGGGAATTTTTCCATATTTCTGAAGTGATTTTTTGACTGTGTTGGTAGAAAAAAGAAGTACTGAGCCAAAATCAAAATTATCACGAATGCTTCCGAGTTGATATTCAATGGTGGGATGTTCGGATTGTATTCCATTTTTTATTTCATAATAATCGGAATATAGTAATCCTGCCTTGGTAGTTTGTGCAATTTCTAAAAATCGTTCTAACGCAAATTGTCCTAAAATAATTTCTTGTGAATTATCAACCCACAAAAAATATGGTGTAGAAACTTTTTTAAATAGTGTACTAAATGTTTTTCCAGAATATGGTTCTTCTGTTTGTATTGCGAAAATTTTTGATTCTTTAAAAATATTCTTTTCTTTTTGTAGAATAATAATTTTTCCTACTAATGGAGACGAAGAAAATTGCTGAAGTGTTTGTTCGGTTGGTGTGTGGGTGAGAATAACTGTACAAAGTTTCATAGTTTTTACATTATTTCTTTAATTTTCTTTACAATATTTTCTACGGTAAAACCAAATTCTTTCATTAATATTTCTGCTGGAGCAGATGCACCAAATGTTTCCATTCCAATAATTACGCCATCACTACCAGCATATTTATGCCAGCCAAATGGTGACCCGGCTTCTACAATAATTCGTTTGAAAATATTTTTAGGAAAAATTTTCTCGCGATATTCTTTGGGTTGGTATTCAAACAATTCCCACGAAGGCATACTTACAACACGTGCTTTTATTCCATCTTTAATAATTTGTTCGTACGCTTGTAATACTAATTGTACTTCTGAACCAGTTCCTACAAGAATAATTTCCGGTGCAGAATTATTTTCTGCAAGAATGTACGCTCCTTTAGACACATTTTCTGCTAAAGCATATTTTGTTCTATCTACAAAAGAAACTTTTTGCCTTGTTAAAATTAACGCCACTGGTCCCGTAGTATGTTCAAGTGCAATTTTCCATGTTTCTACTACTTCGTTGGCATCTGCTGGACGCAATACAAGTATATTTGGTATTGAACGTAATGATGCAAGTTGTTCTATTGGTTGATGGGTTGGTCCATCTTCACCTAAGCCAATACTATCATGAGTGAAAACATATATCGGACGAATTTGCATCAAAGCTGCTAAGCGAATTGGCGGACGCATGTATTCAGAAAAAATTAAAAATGTCCCACCATATGAAATCATTCCTTTTGTTAATGCGATTCCATTGAGAATTGCTCCCATTGCATGTTCGCGAACTCCAAAATGAATATATCTTCCGGAAAAATTATTTTTTTGTAGTGATGAAAAATCTTTTACTTTCGTGTTATTCGATGGTGTTAAATCTGCGGAACCACCTATAAGTGTGGGGATATGTGGAGCAATTGCTGAAAGAATTTTTCCTGAGGATTCTCGTGTGGAAAGGTTTCCATTTTCCGATGTAAATGTAGGAAGATGTTTTTTCCATGAATCATTAATAATACCTTGAGAAAGATTGAATAATTCTTGGGCTAATTCTGGATAGTGTTTTTTGTATTGAGTAAAAAGTGCATTCCATTCTTGTTCGTACAGTTTTCCTTTTTCTATTGCTTGATGAAAATGTTGTTGCACTTCGTCAGGAACAAAAAATGTTTTTTCTGTATCCCAACCATAATTTTTCTTTGCAAGTTTTATTTCATCTTCTCCCAATGGTGAACCATGTGCTTCTGCAGTATCTTGTTTGTTGGGACTTCCATATCCAATGTGAGTACGAACTTTTATTAATGTTGGTGATGAACTTTTTTTGGCTTGTTCTATTGCTTGAGAAATTTTTTGAATATCATTTCCATCTTCAATTACTTGAACATTCCAACCATAGGACTCAAAACGTTGTTGAACATTTTCAGTAAAAGAAAGTTCTGTATTTCCATCAATACTAATTTTATTATCATCATAAAGATAAATGATATTATTTAATTGAAGATGTCCTGCAAGCGATGCGGCTTCGGAAGCAACTCCTTCCATTAAATCTCCATCACTCACAATTCCATAAATTTTATAATCAATAATTTTATACTGTTCTTTATTATATCGTTCGGATAAATATTTCTGTGCTATTGCCATTCCAACACCAGTTGCAAAGCCCTGTCCTAATGGACCTGTGGTAATTTCTACTCCTTCAGTATGTTTATACTCAGGATGTCCTGGGGTTTTACTTTTCCATTGACGAAATTTTTTTAAATCTTCTAAGGATACATTATATCCTGTAAGATGCAAGAGACTATACAATAACATTGAACCATGTCCTGCTGATAAAATAAATCTATCTCTATTATACCATTCTGGATTTTTTGGATTGTGTTTGAGATGCTGCATCCATAATGTATATGCCATAGGTGCTGCTCCCATTGGCATTCCAGGGTGTCCGGATTTTGCTTTTTGTACTGCATCGATGGAAAGTGTACGGATGGTGTTAATGGCGAGTTGTTGTAGAGTGTTATTCATAGAATTTTTATTTTGTTTTTTACACTATAAAGGTACTACGATTTTATGATTAAAAAAAATTTTTATAAATAAAAAAGGATGGTTTTTATAACCATCCTTTTTAATGACTTACTTATATATTTTATTCTATTTCATCAATACCATCTTTTTTACTTCTACAAAATCTCCAGCACAAAGTTTGTAAAAATATACTCCACTTGGAAATGAACTTGCATTTAAAGATGCTGTATAGTTACCTGCTTCAAGTTTCTCATTTACCAATGTTGCTACTTCTTTTCCTAAGACATCATAAACTTTTAATGTTACATAACTATTATTTGGTATTTGATATTTAATTATTGTTGTTGGATTAAATGGATTAGGATAATTTTGCTCTAATCCATATGTTGTAGGAATATTTTTCTCTTCTTTATCATTTTTATAGATAAAATATGGACCCAATATTATAGTATAATCTTCAACTTCGCCATAAGCAAAAGTTTGACATGGAGATGGAGAAGAACCATTTTTCATAGAAATACGCATGCGAGTTGGTCCGACATTAGCAGTTTGTGGAACCGTAAAAGTACTACTTAAAATACTACTGCTACCAGAAGTTCTAGAAACTACTAACTCACCTGCATCATTAAAATCTCCATCACGATTATAATCTATCCAAATTCTCCAACATTCATTCCGCAAAATGAATTGAATTGATGCACTGTATTGAATTGTGTAACTATCTCCTAAATAAATTTCTGTAGAAAGATTTGTATTATTTTTATATCCACCATCATTACCAGAAGATTTATTTATGCTGCCAATCTTTACTAAATCTATAAATTCTAAATCTGAAATATTTCCTTTAGAAGAGCAATAATTTGATGTTGTGAATGTGTTGATTACAGAACTACACATCCCTGTTGTAACTTGATATTCATAAGTAGTTGCAGGTGATAAATTGTTGAGTATTTTAGAATTACTATTTGTTGTCACTGTTATCCAAGATGGTGAGCCGGATTTTCGATATTGTATTGTATAGGAAGATGCACCACTTACGATATTCCATGATATAAGTGCAGAATATGGGGTAACATTAGAAACATTTGTGTTAATTGTTACACATGATGTTGTTGTTGCACAAGAATAAGAATATTTATTCTGTGTATAGTTTTGCATCCGGACGATTGTATTTGACATTCTTGGTTCACCGGCTGGATTTCCTGCGGGTGGTAAAATTCCATTTTCACCACTTGGTCTCCAAGTATATGGGTCATTGTTATTATCACCTTGAAAATTTTGATGCTCAAATAAAAATGCTCTAACACCAGATTCTGCAAATTTCTGTACCATGGTTGTTGAATTATTATTTCCTACAATGTTATAATCCATTTCTCCATGAGGAAATTGCCATAAAATAAATGGAACTCCAGTTGTTGAACTAACATGTTTAAACCAATTTAGATTAGAATCTACAAGGGCTTGTTCCCAATTATTCCACCAATTAGTACCATTGCTTCTCATGTGTGGATGTTCACCAACTAAAACATCCCATTTTCCTACTCCGGAATTTGCACCATTTACTCCATTATAAAATCCAGAAATAATATGTGCTTTTGTTCCAACTCTAAAGTTTGACGCATGCCATCCCATACGAACTTTGGGTCCATAAATATCTCTCAAACGTAATAATGCTTGCCCAAATCCACTAGCATTATCAGGAAAACCAACTAAATCAGGATGTCCAGAACTTCCTACTTTTACTTCAACAGATTGAGGATTATTATTTCCTTCTATTCCAAATGCCCACATCATAAATCCCCAAGAATCCGGTTCAACATGGCAAATCGTAGTATATGGAAGACTATTTAAAATGGTTACCATAAGCCGAAGTGTTTCAAAATACTGTTTCATTGCTGTTGGATTTTTTAATACTGCTTGAACTTTTTCTGCTTCAGTTCCTGAATAACTATATTGATTTGCTAATATGAGAAGTTTATAAAAAGTAACCATTGGTATTGCATTGATATTATGAATAGAATCTGCTCGTCGTTTTACAATGTAATATGTATCTATACTATCTTGGGTTGTATTAAAAATCCCTGTATGATAAAAATATCCTAATCCCCAATCTACATTATCTTGAAAATGTGTTTTTTGTATCCATTGTTCATTTCCTCCGTTTTCCATAATGCCAAATAATATTGTGTTTCCTAAATCATTACAGATATTATATTTTGGCTGTGCGAAAATCCATTGCATATTGTATAAAGTTATAGCAATGATAACTGTGAAAATTTGTTTAGACATATCTTCCTCCTAAGATATTGTTGAATAATATTTTTTTTACGAAGAAAATATACTTAAAGAGTTCACAATAACATTTGCATTGCAACACATTTTGTTTTTCATCACTTATAAAAACAAAAGGATGGATTTTCATCCATCCTTCTATTAATTAAACGTGATTATTTTTTATGCGTAGATACCACGCACTTTTAATGTCTTTGCAACTTTATCTATTGATTTTATATAAGCAGCAATTCGTAATGAGACTTTATACTGACTTGCTGTTTCATAAACTGAATTAAAGGCAACATGCATCATTTCTTTCAGGCGTTCGTTTACTTGTTCTATTGACCAAAAATATCCCATTCTATCTTGAACCCATTCAAAATATGAAACTGTTACTCCTCCGGCATTTGCAAGAATATCAGGAATAACCAATATTCCTTTTTCTTGTAAAATTGGGTCTGCTTTTGAAGTAGTAGGTCCATTTGCTCCTTCAGCAATAATTTTTGCTTTTATTTTTGCTGCGTTGCGTACGGTAATTTGGTCTTCTTTTGCTGCGGGGATAAGAACATCACATTCTAATTCTAATAATTCAGACTGTGTAACTTTCTCTGCACCAGAAAAATTAGCAAGTGTTTTATTATTCTTTACCCATTCTATTGCTTTTTCAATATCAATTCCATTTTTATTATAATATCCGCCAGTAACATCACCTATTCCAACAATTTTACATCCTTGTTGTTGAAGAAGTTGTGCAGAAATTGAACCCACATTTCCAAAACCTTGAACAACAATGGTAGTATTTTTTGGATTGAGTTTTAATTTTTCCATTGCTCCAAGAGTAACAATCATCACACCACGTCCTGTTGCTTCACGCCTTCCTAATGAACCACCAAGTATAAGCGGCTTCCCTGTTACTACACCTGTTACAGTACGTCGTGAGTGCATGCTATAAGTATCCATAATCCACGCCATTGTTTGCTCATTTGTCCCCATATCTGGTGCAGGAATATCTTGATTTTCACCAAAGACATCCATCATATTTGCTGTATATCTTCTCGTAATTTTTTCTAACTCTATCATTGTGAGTTTTGATGGGTCACATCGTACACCGCCTTTTGCTCCACCAAATGGAATATTTAATAAAGAACACTTCCACGTCATCCATGCAGCAAGTGCTTTTACTTCATCTATATTTACATCGGGTGCATAACGTATCCCGCCTTTTGATGGTCCGAGAATATCATTATGGATTACTCTGTGTCCTTCAAAAATTTCTACTTGTCCATTATCCATTTGGATTGGAATGGAAACTGTCACTTGCCGTACGGGTGTTTTGAGATAATCATACACTCCTTGTTCTAATCCTAACATTTCGGCAGCAGTATCAAAACGTTCCATCATTGATTCAAATGGATTTTCTTTATCGGTGATGGGGGTTGGTTCTTTATATTCCATAATTCCTCTTTACTATAAATTGTGTATAATAAATTTTTATTTCTTTTTTAGAATAATATTTTGTAATTGTTGTATGGTAAGTTCCGGATTATCATCAAGAAAATGTCGTGAATCTCTTCGTGCTTGCCGAACTACTGTACTATCAATTTTTCCAATAATCAAATCTTCTTCAAATAATTTTGCTTCTGCAATAATTTCTCCAAATGGGTTAACAATTTTTGAGCCACCCCAAAAATTCACCCCATCTTCTATTCCTACTCTATTACAAAACACAAAATAGGAACTCAACAATCTTGAATACGTTTTATGATGTTCTGTATTGATGATATTATTGGAAAGTGTAGGTGTATTTCCTGTTATTCGTGTTGGGCTTGCTGTAATGGTAATAAAAATTTCTGCACCATCATGAGCAAGAATATAAGGAAGTGAAAGATGCCACGCATCTTCACAGACCAAAATTCCTAATTTTCCGTATTGGGAATTAAAGGATTGAATATTTTTCCCTGCATGAAAATATCGCATTTCTTCAAACATTCCATATGTAGGAAGATAAATTTTTCGATGAGAAAAAACATATTCTCCTTTTTCAAAAACAAAAGCGGAATTGTAGAGTGCATAATTTTCGCCTTCTTCAACTTCTTCAACTCCGCCTACTATGATTGTTATTGATTTACTGAGTTTCTTTAATTGCTGAAAATACTTTTTCTCAGTTTTGGGATTTATTGCAACTTCATAAGTAATGTCTCGCAAACTGTAGCCAGTTAAACTTAATTCCGGAAAAACAATAATGTTTGCTTTTTGTTCAATAGCACGTTCAATATAGTGAAGATGCTTTTCTATATTTTTTTCTACATTACCAACAGTAGAATCTATTTGAGCAAGTGCAATAGTGTAAGACATTATTTTACTAACAACATTTTTTTAATTTCTACATTATTTCCGGAAATTAATTTATAAAAATACATTCCAGAAGATAGACGAGATGCTGTGAACTGTGCTTGATGTGTTCCAGTAGGTTTTACTTCATTAACTAAGGTTTCGACTTCATTTCCAAGAATATCAAATACTTTCAAACTAACAAATGCTTTTGCAGGGAGTGAAAATTGTATTGTTGTTGCTGGATTAAATGGATTGGGAAAATTTTGTTCTAAAGAAAATTGCTGCGGAGTCGTAGAAATTTGTTGTGTATTAACTCCCATTATTGTTGTTGGGGCAAAAATAAAAAGTTGATTATTTTGTGGTTTTGTCGTAATAGTAAGTTCTGTATTTGAAGTAGGAAATGTAAAATTATTATCCATAGAAATAAAATTTCCTGTACCTTGTGTTACCCCTGCAATTCCTATAGAAGCACTTGGACTTGTTGGATTCCATGAACCAAAACTTCCTTCTGTATATAAAAATTCTATTTTTCCATTCTTATAAAGTTTCACCTGAAAAGACATTACTGGATTTTGACTGGTTCTACCCCATTTTGCATCTAACCATTCTGCAACGAACATTGTATCACTAAATGTTTTGTAGGAAAAATTATCCATATTAATATCTAAATCATCCCACAATGGAGCGAGAAGTGGTCTAATACCTCCATTAGTAAGAGAATTTATAGGAGTATAATTTTGAAAATTTGGATTATTTAAAAGTGTTAACCAACCATTTGTTGTTGCAGAAACTGATGTGTATGTTGCTCCTAAATAATTAAAATTAAACCCTATAGGAACGTTTGCCCATGCTCCTTCATCAGCAGTACCAATAAATGATGGAGTTGCCGCGCCTGCTGTTCCTTTTATTTGTGTGAAATTTCCTGTTACTCCTGAAACATTAAAATTATTTCCACTAATGCTGAGTGAAACAGGACCAAATGGTTGCTGTGCTAATAGTATATTAGAAAATATTAGTACACTCATTATTAAAATTTTTTGCATTTTCATAAAATTCTCCGTCAATAATTAATTTTGTATTCTATTAAAAGTTTACCTTTGGTGCGTTTTCTGCACCATCTTGTGATTTAAAATATGGACGTTCGACATATCCATTCATACCAGCAACAATGGATGTTGGAATTTTTTTGATTGTTGTATTATAATTTTGCACTGCTTCATTAAAACGCATTCGTTCTACTGCAATTCTATTTTCTGTTCCTTCTAATTGAGATTGAAGTTGAAGAAAATTTTCATTGGCTTTTAAGTTTGGATAATTTTCCGATACTGCCATCAATCGCATTAATGCGGAAGAAAGTTCGCCTTGTGCTTTTTCAAACATTTGAAATGCTTGTGGATTTCTTAATACTTCCGGTGAAATTACCATTTGTCCCACTTTTGCTCTTGCATTTACTACTTCCTCTAAAGTCACTTTTTCATGTTTAGCATATCCTTTGACAGTTTCTACAAGATTAGGAATTAAATCAAAACGTCGCTGATATTGATTTTGGACTTGAGACCATTTTCCATTAATATCTTCATTTAAGGCTACTAATTTATTGTGTGTTGAAACATACCACCCAACGATACATAATGCTGTAAAAATAATAATTCCTACAATAACTAAAATAATGATAACACCTTTTTTCATAATAACTCCTTGTTTTTAAGTATCTAATATTTAAGAAAATTCTTCTTTTAAATTTTCAATTACTTTATCTATTTTAGAAGAAATTAGTTCATCAAATGTTTTATTTGCCAAACTTTTTGTTAATAGAGGTTTGAAAAAAAAATCATATGCACTTCCAAAATCATCTTGGTCATACATTACATCTTCAAAATTTCCATCTCTGTCAAAATAAAAATGTGAATAGACATTATCATCATGAAAATAATGTCCAAATACAAAATAATTTTTATTCAAATACCCTATCTCTTCTACAGAAAAATTCTCTTCAAATTCAGGTCGCCCACCCCATAATTGGTCTATCATTTCTACTAAACCACCTATATTAGGTAAAGAATAATGATTTTCTTGATTTGAATAAATGTTGATAGAATTCCATAGGCCATCTTTTACAGAAAACGTACCATTTCCTAGGTAGAGTGATTTCAACGATTGTGGAATTGTACAATTATATTTTTTTTCAAATTCTGCTATTCTTTCTTTTGTTTCTTTTTCTTTAAAAGAAATCTTATAAAACCTATAATGCTCTTCTGGACTAATTTTTGGCTTTACCATTTCTAATATATTGTTATATCTTTCCAACGCTTGTTGCCATGTTTCTTTTTCTATACTCATATAATAATTCTTTAGATAAATAATGGATATATTTTTTCTAAAAATTTTTCTGGTGGACGTGTTGGTTTTCCTGTTTGTGAATTAATAAAACAATGTGTTGTTACACCAGTCGCAGAGATTTTTTCGCTGTTGCTATTTCTTACCTCATATTCAATAACAATTTTTGATATTGGAACTTCTTTTAAGATAGTTTTAATGTACAGTAAATCATCATAATGTGCGGGAATATGATAATTGGCTTTTGCTTCTAACACAGGAAGAAAAAATCCCATCGCTTCTATTTCAGGATATGGCATTCCGATGGAACGCAATAAATCCGAACGACCTTGCTCAAAATACTCAAAATATTTTCCATAATACACAAATTTCATTTGGTCAACATCAGCATATCGTACGCGAATTTCTGTGATGGAACTAATGATTTTTTTCATTGCTTTTCATTCCACGCACCCATCACAGCAAATTTTTCTATACGTTTTTCTACTAATTTTTCTGGTTTGATTTTTTTTAACTTTTGTAATTCTTCAAGAATAACACCTTTCAAAATTTTTGCTGCTTCTGGTGGATTACTGTGTGCTGCACCTGTTGGTTCAGGAACAATTCTATCCATAATTTTTTGTTCTACTAAATCTGTCGCCGTTAATCGTAATGCTTCAGCGGCTTGTTCTTTATATTCCCAACTTTTCCACAAAATACTGGAACAAGATTCTGGTGCAATGACTGAGTACCATGTATTTTCCATCATCAACATTGTATCACCAACACCAATTCCCAACGCACCACCAGATGCACCTTCTCCAATCACCACAACAATAATAGGAACTGGTAGTTGACACATTTCAAAAATGTTGCGAGCAATTGCTTCGGCTTGTCCACGTTCTTCTGCTTCAAGTCCGGGATATGCTCCAGGAGTATCCAACATTGTAATGATTGGTTTTTTAAATTTTGCAGCGAGTTTCATTAAACGTAGTGCTTTACGATACCCTTCTGGTTGCGGCATTCCAAAATTACGATAGATGTTGGATTTTGTGTCTCTTCCTTTTTGATGACCAATGAACATTACTGTTTCATCTTCTAATTTTGCAAATCCGCCAACAATGGCTTTATCATCTCCAAACACACGGTCTCCGTGAAGTTCCACAAAATCGGAAGTCATCATTTCAATATAATCTAATGTGTATGGACGTTCTGGATGACGTGCGAGTTGCACTTTTTGCCATCGTGTGAGATTGGAGAATATATCTTTTTGTAATTGATTGACTTTTTTTTCCAATGTCGTAATCTCCTTGCTTAAATCTACGTTATCGGATAACTTTCGCATTTCTTCTATTTTTTGCTCTAACTGTGCGATTGGTTTTTCAAAATCCAATGTAACTTTTGGCATGAAATATATTTCCCCTTATAATTGTGATATAATTTTATTGTATTCAGCATGTGAACCTATCCAAAACCAAACTATATTTTCATCTTGATTGATACAAACTGCTCTCCAATCTATTCCAATTCTTATTGAGTAAATCGGTTTTGTTGCATGTACTTTTTTAAAATGTAGACTTTTGTAATAAGGATTTTCTTTCCACTTTTTAAAAACAACCTTGGCTTGATGTTGAACATCTGTAGGTAATTTTTCAAATGCTTTACGAAATCTTTCTGTTGTTCGTGAAATCATTTATTTCAATCTAAATCCAATAAACGAGTTTTTCCTTCTTTATATTCTTGTATTGCTTCTTCTGAAAGTTTTTCTAAAACATGTCCAGAACGAGAAAACGCTTCATCCCATTTAATTTCATCAGAAATTTCATCTATAATCAATGTCGCAATTTCATCTTGTTGTCGTTTTGGAAGTTTTTCAACTTTACGAATTGCTTTTTGCAATAATGTTGTCATTGTTATTTGCCCTGTAAAGATTTTATGATAATTTCACAATCTAATAATAATGATTGATGTCGTGCATAATATAATGCGTATTCTTCTTTTTCACTTTCTGTAAGTTTTTTTTGATGGTAAAGATTTTCTAAACTCAGAATTCCAACTTTTCCTAAATAAGAATATGTTTTTGATGATTGTCCAACAATACTCATTTTTCCTACAAAAACCTGTATTATTTCAGAAAATATTGTGGATGTTTTCTTATTAATGAGTTTCCTAAAATATACAAAAGGAGCAAATGAAATCAAAAGTAACGTTGAAGCAAATATATCAAAACATCGTTTAAAAAAACGATGAGAAAATTTATGAATATTATACTCAATTTCTACTAATGGAACTTCATTGATAGAATCCACACTTGTTTTTCCGATAATAACATCCTGCACTGTTGGAATAAGATGAAAGTGTACCAATTTATTTTTCACCTCACTCATGGTAGAAAGTATTGTTGTATAGGAAATATTTTGTGATGAAAAAATGACCTCAGTAATTTTGTGACGTTCTATAAGTTTTGATAAATTTTCTATACTTCCCTTCACTTCTATTTCGTCAAATCTTTGCCCAATATTTTCATGTGTTAGAGAAATAAATCCGATAACTTCATAACCACTAATGGTGGGATTTATTTTTTTTGCTAACTCTTGGGCAGAATCATCAACTCCAACAATAAATGTTTTTTTTCCAAAAATGGTTTTTCGCGAAGATTTTTTTTCAAAAGTTCGTGCAATAATTCTTGATGCAGGAATACTTATTGTAGAAATCATTGCAGAAATAATTACCATTGTTCGGCTGAATGCATACTCTTTAAAAAATGCCGTCAACGCAGAAATAATGATATAACTACTAAACACTGCATAAAAAGAATTTTTTACCGAAAATCTTTTTGTAGTATAATTTCCATACAATGATAATATAATAATAACAGTGAATATTGGAACAAGAAATGCTAACGGATAAGCATACTGTGGAAATGAAAAAATTGTTCCTTTGCGAATATATTCAGCGATAAGAATGCTTGAAAATATTATTACAGAATCTATAACAATAAATAGTATTGGGGTATGAAAATATTTCCAATACGCAAAAGTTTTTCGCAAAAAAATTCCAAATTTTATTACTGGAATAAATATTGTTGAACCCCGATAATTTTTCTTAACAAATTTGAACATCGCATCATAAAAAATTTTAATATCATCAAAATTACTGCGACGCGTGCTTTCTCCTTTATAATGAATGATTGATGTAAATGGGACATAATAGACTTTCCAACCTGTTTTTTGAACACGGTAACACCAATCTAAATCCTCACCATACATAAAAAATTCTTCATCTAATCCACCAATTTTTTCATACACTTCTTTACGCAGCATCATAAATGAACCACTAATGGCATCAACTTCGTAACATTCATCAGGATTTTTATAGGTGATATTATATTTTGCAAAAAGCGAAGATTTTGGAAACAGTGTACTCAATCCAAAAATTTTTGTGAACGCAACCCATGGTGTTGGAAAACTTCTTCGACATGGTAACTGTAATGTTCCATCTGAGTTGAGAATTTTACATCCAGCCATTCCAACTTCTTGATGTTCTTCAAAAAATTTTATCATTGTAGAAATAGTATTTTCTTGAAGAAGTGTATCTGGGTTTAAAAGGAGAAAATATTTTCCTTGTGCAATTTTTAATGCTTGATTATTGGCTTTTGCAAAACCAACGTTGGTAGAATTTGTAATGAGATGAACTTGAGAAAAGGATTTTTTAAGAAATTCAACGCTTCCATCATCAGAAGCATTATCAACCACAAAAATTTCTGCTTGCAATCCTTCTAAAGATTTGAAAAGCGAAAGAAGTGCATTTTGAAGAAAATCACGAACGTTATAATTGACGATGATAACGGAAATATCCACTTAAATTCACAGATGATTATGATTTAATTTGATTAAAAACTCTTGATTTATATTTTAAACTCAGAATTCTACTCAAAAAGATAGTATCAATAAGTAAAAGTAACACATCAAAAGGTACTCTAAATCTTATACGAGTAAAAAAAATTGCTTGATAAACTGGAGCAATGAAATATAAACTATAAAGAAAAATTTCAAGTTTATCTAATGGATACTTTTTATATAAAACTAAACGAATAATACTTAAAATTAAAAAAGGATAATAAGTAAAAAACATTACTAAATCTTTAGTAAAAGAATTTTCAGATTGAGTAGCGAGTTCATTTCTAAAATGAAAATAATTTAAACATTTTTGAAAATATAGTTTTAAATATCTTGGTAAATTATTTTTTACATTTTGAATAGCCTGTTTTCTAAAATATTGGTCTTTCTCTACCTCATTTAAATCTTTAGTGTACATGGTATATTTATCCATGTTTATATTTATTCCAGAATTTGGAGTAGTGTTTTCAGAATTTCCAAGCAAAAGGTTAATTCCAAAATTAGTAGAAATAGGTATGAAAGTATTAAAGACTGTATAATTTCGATACATCCATGGAGAAATAGTTATAAGAAAGAAAAATATTATCAAATATATAGTTGTAAATTTATTTTTGTAATTATTAAACATGATAAACAATAACATTACAACAAAAATAGCACTAAGCGTAGGAACTGCAAGAATCAAAATTCCCATTATACTGCCTAATAAAATAGCATTAGATAACGAAATTTTTTTATTAAAATCACTTATCAAATAAAAAAACAAAATCATTAAAAAGGTGGAAAAAATTTGTGGGTATAACGTCCCCGCTGTATAAATAATAACTGGATAACAAAATAAAAAAATACCAAATAGAAATTTAGAAAATTTACTATAATATTTTTTATATAAACATCCCATTAAAAAATAAATTCCTATAAGGAAAATAAAATTGATGAATTTAAAAAATGCAATATTATAAATTCCAATCTTCATAAATATTGCCATAAAAAAAGGATAACTAGGTGGACGAGAGGCTGTCAATGTTGTACCATCTAAACTAAAAATCCCTTTTTTAGCAATATTAGTTGCAAGTGAATAGTATTCTTTTTCATCCGCATACTTTAAATCAGGAACGATAAAAAAACAATAAACAATACCTATTAAAAGCAATAATAGTGTAGGAAGATTTTCTACTAAATTAAAACTTACTTCATTATATTTTTTACTATAAAATCTCATAAGTTTTTAAACATACTTCGGAATTTTAATTTCCACACCCTAAACACTGCTTCCCACACTATCTTCATAGACATTTTGGAAACTCCTTGCTCACGGTCTACAAAAACAATTGGCATTTCACAAATACGAAACTTTTTTTTCCATGTTTTGAAATTCATTTCTATTTGAAATGCGTACCCATTAGAACGAATATCATCTAAATTAATATTTTCTAATACTGTTCGACGAAAACATTTGAACCCACCAGTAGCATCTTTCACCGGCATTCCCGTAATAATGCGAGTGTAGATATTAGCAAAATAACTCAAAAGCAAACGTTTCAAAGGCCAGTTGACGACATTCATACCAGAAATATATCGTGAACCAATCACTAAATCATAATCGTGAATTTTTTGAAGAAAATTTTTGATTTCTTTTGGATTATGAGAAAAGTCTGCATCCATTTCAAAAATAAAATCAAACTGTTTTTCTATTGCAAATTTAAAACCAGCAACATACGCTGTACCAAGTCCCATTTTTTTAGGACGTTGAAGAAGATGAACTTTCAAATTGTATTGTTGGATTTTTTTTACAATGTCCGCAGTTCCATCAGGAGAACCATCATCAACAATAAGAATTTCTACGCTCTCATCTTGTTGAAGAACTTCTGTAATGAGTCGTTCAATATTTTTTGCTTCATTATATGTTGGTGTTATAACAAGGGACTTGGACATTTTTCTTTAAAGAAAGACTTGTCATCCCGCAATAGCGGGATAACAAGTCTAATTTTTATAAAACAAATTTATAATTTCAGCAATGTACGATATTTCTTCTTCCGTTAAATCCGGATGCATTGGTAATGCAATAATATTTTTTGCAATTTTCTCCGTTATTGAAAATGTTCCTTCTTTGCTTTGTTGAGGATATAACGAACAATATGCTTCTTGCAAATGTAATGGTATTGGATAATATATTGCGTTAGGAATTTTCTTTTCTTTCAAGTAGTCAACTAATGCACCTCTCTGTGGAATGCAAAGACAATATTGATGAAAAATGTGTGTACGATTTTGTGCAACAAATGGTTTTACAATATTTTGTGGAGTAATTTTTTGATTATATAATTGTGCATTGCGTATTCGTGCTTCATTCCATTCATTTAAGTATTTCAATTTTACTAAAAGCACTGCTGCTTGAATTGTATCTAACCGACTATTTATTCCTAACATTTCATGTTTATAACGAATTCGTGAACCATGATTTGCAAGCATTTTTATTTTTTGTGCAAGTTTTTCATTATTAGTAAAAAGCATTCCACCATCACCATAACAACCCAAATTTTTACTGGGGAAAAAACTTGTGCAACTAATATCTGATAACCCACCAACTTTTTTTCCACCATACTCTGCTCCTAATGCCTGAGCATTATCTTCTATCACAAAAAGATTATGTTTTTTTGCAATCGCATTGATTGTATCCATCTCACACGGCTGTCCAAAAAGATGAACGGGCATGATGGCTTTTGTTTTTTTTGTGATTGCTTTTTCAATTTTTTTTACATCAATATTATAAGTCCGTTCATCAATATCAACGTAGATTGGAACTACACCAAGAAGTGCCATCGCTTCTGTTGTTGCAACAAAAGTAAATGGTGTGGTAATAACTTCATCGCCACGTTTTAAATCTAACGCCATTACTGCTAATTGCAAAGCATCTGTTCCCGATGCACAACCTATGGCAAATTGTACATTAAGATATTGTGCTAACGCTTCCTCTAATTCTTGAACTTGTTTTCCTAAAATATAATTAGATGTTGAAAGTATATTTTGTATTGCTAAATCTATTTCAGATTTTATTTTTTGATATTGCCTCTGCAAATCTACCATTTGAATATTCATCACTAATTTCCTTTTCTTGCTAACATAGTGTACAATGTCCGTGAAAGAATTTTTAAATCCATACGAATGGACATGTTTTCTATATAAAATAAATCATACCGAACTTTAGAACGAACGTCATCAATGGTTCTATCATAGCCCTGTTTAATTTGTGCCCAACCAGTAATTCCCGGACGAACTTTAAGTCGTCTTTTATAAAGTGGAATTTCTTTGGATAATTTTTCTACAAAAAATGGTCTTTCAGGACGCGGTCCCACTAAACTCATATCTCCATCTAACACATTTATAAATTGTGGAATTTCATCTAATCGAGTTTGTCGTAAAAATTTTCCAACCTTCGTTACACGTGTATCATTTTGTGGTGCCCATACCGGACCTGTTTCTTTTTCTGCATCACTATACATTGAACGAAATTTATACATCTTAAAAATTTTTCCGTCTTTCCCCACTCTCTCTTGACTAAATATTATTGAACCGTGAGAATTTATTTTTATTGCAATTCCAATAATGAAAGAAATTGGTAATGTAACAATCAAAATAAAAGAAGAAATAATAACATCCATTAATCGCTTTGCACTTTCTTCCCATGGCTGCATAATTTCCGGCATAATTTCTATCAGCGGAAAACCATAAATTTGATTCGTTCGCGCCTGTCCGCTAATAATATCATACATATCAGGAACTATTTTTATGCTCACATTCAAATCATTACAGTGATTAATAATATTGATGAGAAGATGATGTTCAGAACTTGAAAGAGTAATAATAATATCTTTAATACTATGTTGATGAATAATTCTTTCAAGATTTTCTACTGTTCCAAGATATTGCGGAGTAGTGTTTGTTGGTTCTTCTAAACATACTATTCCTTTTACATCATAACCCAATGCTGGTAATTGTTGAAGTTTTTGATACATTTCTTCGGACTCTTTTTCTGAACCAATAATAAGTGTTGGATGTGCACCTACTCCTGATAGTAAAAGTTTTTTGTGAAAACTGTGAAGCAACATTCGAGAAATTCCCACACCCGAAATCATCAATCCCCAATATGTAACGATAAACATTCGAGAGTTGGTAGATATTTGATGATTGATATCATCAATCCACACAGCAAAAAAAAGAAACAGCGTTCCGAATGTTGCCGCTTTAACAATGACTAAAAATTCATCTAAACGAGATTTGAGATACCACGAACGATAGAGTCCAAAAAAAAGAAAAATGATTAGCCAATAACAATATAATACTATAGACGTTAACCAATATTCTGAAAAATTATTTTGTATGTGAATACTAAAATAAATGTACCAAACAAGATTGATAGCAAAAAAATCAATAATGAAAAATGCTGTTTTTTCTTTAGTGAGTTTCATTAAATTTTATTGAATGGAGCAAATTATTGTTTCATATTGTGTAGCAGCTTTTTCTAATGTAAAATGTTGTTCAAAATATTTCCGTGCATTATTTCCCATAGTTTTTAATAACCCTTGATTGTTTTTCATTTCTTGTATTTTTTGAGATAATTCTTGTGCATTATCTTGCTCAACTACAAAACCACATTGTGATTCAGTTATTATTTTTGCTACATCGGAAGTAGAATCACATAATGCAATAATTGGAGTACCTGCTGCCATTAAAGAATAAATTTTACTTGGCATTGTTAATCCACTAATATTATTATCTAAAGTAACTATAGAGATATTTGCTGCTGATAATGAATGTGATAACATAGACCATTCTTGATAAGGAAAAAATTTAACGTTAGATAAGTTATATGATTGTACTAATTCTTGCAATTTTTGCTTTTTCCCTCCTTCACCGATAAACATAAAAAGAATATCAAAATTCGGAGTTAAATGTGCTGATTCAATAATTGTTTCTAATTTATAAAATAATCCTATATTGCCAGAATATTGTATAATAAATTTACCATCTAAATTATTTTCTCTAATAAATTTATTATCACTGTAAGAAATAGGTTTAATAACATTTCCATCTGTCCAATTATGAATAATAGAGATGTTTATATTTTCATTGGTTATTTTTTTTTGTAGTATACAATTTTTCATTTCTTCGCTAATGACTACTATATGTGAAGCAGAATGCAATACCCACTTATTTAATTTATTCCAAAACCAAACAATAAAACTATTTGGTGAAAGATAGTTTAATTTAACTGCTATATCAGGATAAACATCGTACACTAAAAAAATATAGGGTATTTTACGAAGTTTTCGTAAAATAACACCAACTAATGAAAGAAATGGTGGAGTGGTTACGATGAATAATGGGGCAGAAGAAGAAGAAAATAATAAACGAATTAAAACAGAAAAAAAAAATGACGCTGAGTTTAAAACTTTTCCAAACATGGTATTTTTATTTAATCGTGTTGACCATATTCTTTGAATGAAAACTTTTTCAACAACTTCTTTTCGTAATGCTTTAATGGAAGGGTTATATGTAGGGAATGCTGTTATAGCAGAAACTTCAATATTTTGTGATGCTAATGCAGTAGCAAGTTCACTTAATAATTTTCCGGTACTCGCTGTATCAGGAGAAAAATATTGTGAAATAATTCTAATTTTTACACTCATTTTGCTTTACCTAATTGTTTGTTAATCCAATTATAGGTAAGAGCGATACCATCTTTCAAAGTCATAGTAGGTTGCCATCCCAATTTTTCTTTAATCAATTTATTATCGGAATTTCTTCCTCGAACTCCTTGTGGACCAGGAATGTGTTTAATGGTTAATTTCTTTCCTGCTACTTGCATTGCTATTTCCGCTAAACGATTAATGGTTACCATTTCTTCCGAACCAATATTCACTGGTCCGATAAAATTGCTATTCATCAATCTACGTACTGCTTCTAAACATTCATCTATGTAAAGAAATGAACGGGTTTGTTTTCCATCTCCCCATACTTCCATTGCTCCTCCATCTTTCGTTTCGGCAACTTTTCTACAAATTGCTGCTGGGGCTTTTTCTTTTCCATTATTCCATGAACCTTCTGGTCCGAAAATATTATGAAAACGTGCTACTCTTACTTCCATTTTATAGTTTCTATGAAATGCAAAATATAAACGTTCACTAAATAATTTTTCCCATCCATATTCACTATCTGGTGCTGCTGGATATGCTGATTCTTCTGAACATTTGGGATTGTTTGGGTCTAATTGATTATATTCAGGATACATACATGCAGAGGAAGAATAAAATATTTTTTTTATTCCCGCTTTCTGTCCATAGTGTAATATATTTAAGTTAATTGTTGCCGAGTTATGCATAACATCAGCATCATGTTCTCCGGTAAAAATATATCCTGCTCCTCCCATATCTGCCGCTAATTGATAGACTTCATCAAACGGTCTATCTAAAATCTTTTTACAAATATGTTGTTCTCGCAAATCTCCGACGATAAATTCATCTGCAGGTAATTTTACATATTCGTGTTCTTTTATATCAACCCCTCGAACCCAATATCCTTCATTCTTTAATCTTTTTACTAAATGCCCTCCGATAAAGCCACCTGCTCCACATACTAATGCTGTTTTATTGTGCATAATTATTTTCCATTTTTTTTATTATAGTATTATATATAATATTTACATCTATCGCATCCATACAATTATTTAGTGGTTGAATACACTTATCTTGGTTACAAGGACGACATTCATAACCATCTTTTATAACAATTGTTGTATTTGATGAATATGGCTTTGTATATTCCGGATTTTGTGGACCAAATAACACTATTGTTGGTGTACCAACAGCAGAAGCAATATGAACTGCTCCACTATCTAAACCAACTACAATATTACACAGTTTAAATAATGCCGGTAATAAAGATAATGGTTGTGAAATAAACATTGAAGAGTTTTTACTATATTTTTTTATATTTTCTATAATATCTATATCTTTTTGTCCATAAAAAAATACTACTTCTATATCATTTCTCTTTAAAAGTAATGTAGATAATTCCGCAAAATACTCTGGTTTCCACAATCGTAATGGATTGCTTGCTCCTGGATGAATACCAATAAGATACTTTTTTTTCTCTTTAAAGAATAAAATTTCTTTTGCCTTTTCTAAATCAGTATTTTCTACAGCAAGAAAAGGTGTTTTTTCTTCAATACTACATCCTAATTGTTTAACAAGATGAAGACGATATTCTACAATGTGTTGTAAATCTTCTCTTGCTTCTATAACATCTGTTAATAAATACTCTCCACCGGTAAAATTATAACTTACTCTTCGTTTGGCTTTCGTAAAAAATAAAAAAAGAAGATTACGTAAATCTCCTCGCATATCAATCCCAACATCCCACGTCATTTTTCGTAAATATAATAGTGTTTTTAATAATTGCCAAAGATTAGAAAGAGAATAATTATAGGTTGACCAAGGACACGAAAAAACAACAATTTCATCAACAAGGTTTTGCTTTTCTAATAAATCTTTTGCCCATTTTCCTGCTACCAATACAATTTTAGAGTGAGGATACTTTTTACGTAAAGCATGCAACGCTGGAATAGACATGATAATATCACCGATGAGGTGAAATTCTAAAACAAGAATTGTATGAGGAAAAATTTGAGATAATGGTTTTTGTTGTTTTCTTTTTGTAAATGGATAAAAAATTATTCTAAGACATTTATCAACATATTTTCCATAATAAAGTTTTTCTGTATTAAACTTTTTCATAT
>CALETH010000102.1 GCA_937920105.1 uncultured Bacteroidota bacterium | reverse complement strand
GCGTGATGTCTCCGGCCATAACGTGACCTTCGGCATCTCTGTAATTAGCTAAGTAGGTTTGTTGTGCATATGAATTCCATTCGGATGTAAAAACACATTTACCACCAAGTTCGTCAAACCCACGACGAAGCCCGCCAATTCCAGCAAACAAATCAATGAATTTAAACGAATGGCCAGATTTTGATTTAGGGTTTATTTCAACTATGCGACGCAATGCATCAAGAATAGGAGGTTTAGGTAATGTCTCTCCTTTTTCATAGCGCGTTAGGGTTCTGAGCGAATATCCAAGGATTCCCTCTAATTTCTCAAGTGGCAGTCCTGACTGTCTTCTGAGTTTAGAAAATTCTGTATGTTGGATAGATTGCATGGGGGACCTTTATGGGGAATATTTTTGACATTGTGTCTTTATTCTTCCCATTTTGCAATGGCCAAAATTACTGAGATGACACATATAGAATTTCCACTTGACGTAACATTCTGAGATGTTGACTCGCCCAAGCTTTGCAATACAATAATTCTTCTTATTATCCGTTTAAAAAAATCTTTACAAAAATTAACTTCTGAATTGAAACTAGAACCTTATGTTAATTTTTGTGGCTGGGTTCCAAATAACATGATTACACAAAAGATTAGAGAGCACGATTTCTTTATTCTTCCTTCTTTATATGAAACATTTGGAGTTGTTTTTCTTGAGGCTCTTTCAGTAGGAGTGCCGATTATTGCCTATCAGTATAATGGTATTGTATTAGACTTAATGAATGTGACTAAAGCTATTTTTCCATTACAAAATGTTTCTTCAAGTGAAATTGTTCGAGCACTTCTTTTGCTTAAAGGAAAAAAAGATTTGTATCGTCAATGGGCAGAACAAACTAAACATGATATTCTTAAAGAATTTTCGTGGGAACAACATGCAATGCTTTACCATGAAGCATTAAAAAATATTATAAAGGATGCAAAAAGTGAACATTCTTCTTCTTACTGATGAAATGCTCCCAGGCGGAGTTTCTCGCCATGTGGTGGATGTTGCGAATGGATTGAAGAAAAAAAATATTGATGTTACAGTTGCCGCAACTGATGGAATATTTCGTAAAAGATTAAATGATGATATCCCATTTTATGAATTATCGCTTCTTCAAAAAAATAGTTTTAAAAAAAATCCGATTGGTTTTTTTTCTTCTTATTATAGACTTTCACATCTGCTTACCAAACAAAAATTTTCCATTATTCATACCCATAAACGGTATTCTGATTTATTGGGAAGAACCCTTGCAAAAAAATTCCATGTAAAACATATTTCTAGTTGTCATAACACATTTCACAACTTACGATTTCTTCCTTCGTTTGGAAAAGAATATACCATTTCTTGTACTAATGTGGTAAGAAATATTATCATACAAGACTATGGTAAATTAGAAAATCGTGTAAAAACAGTGTATTACGGAATTGCTCCTTTTTCTTCTTATTCTATCGATGAAAAATATAGTATAAGAAAACAATATGGTTTTTCTCCAGAAACTCCAATATTTACCTGCATAGCGAGAATGGAAAAATCAAAAGACCATGCAACATTATTACAAGCAATTTCTCTTGTGCGAAATAATTTTACTCAAGAATTTTTTGTGATACTTGTGGGAGATGGAAATGAGAAAGAAGAAATGATAGCATTATCTAAAAAATTAAACATTGAAAAGTGTGTGTCCTTTTTGGAAGGCACAACAAATGTTGAAAAAATATTAAACATTAGTGATTTTTGTTGTATCTCATCAATAAGAGATGGAGGGATATTATATGTTGTTTTAGAAGCAGCAAGTTTGGGAAAACCACACATTGCAACTTCCGTAGGTGGAATTCCGGAATTTATCACACATAATGAAACCGGATTATTAGTTGAACCCAAAAATCCACAGCAATTAGCGGAACAAATAATGTATCTCTTACAAAATCCAAAAGAAGTGCAACGTTTAGGAGAAAATGCAAAAAGAAAATATGAACAACATTTTACGCACGAAAGAATGATGAATGAAATTATAAGTGTTTATCAAAAAACTCTAGATTTATGAAAGTAGAAATTAGCAATATACCTATTTCTGATTATTCTGATGTTGAAATATTACAATCTATAGAAAAATCTATTTGTGAGAGGTCAAAATTTTCTCTTTGTTATGTTAATGTTCATACTATTAATGTCGCTCAAAAAACACAGGATTTTTTTTCTACAATATCTCAATTTACAATTATATATCCTGATGGAGTAGGAATATATTTAGCAAGTAAATTTCTTTGTTTCAATGCATCATCTTTTTTTTTGGGAAAAAATGTTACTGAATTTTATCATAAACTTTTAGAATTAAGTGAGAAAAAACGATGGTCGATATTTATTCTTGGAGAAGTTGAACAAATATTATCATCGTTTCAAAACATAATACAAAAACAATATCCTCATAGTACTATTGTTGGCTTTCACCATGGTTTTTTTCAGGAAGATGAGACACCATCCATATTATCATCAATCAATCAAAGTAAAGCAGATATTCTTTTTATGGCAATGGGAACACCCAAACAAGAATTATGGTTCACAGAAAATAAAAAAGAAATAAAAATTCCGGTAACATGTTGTGTTGGTGGGTTTATTTCTTTTGTTTCTGGAGCAAAAAAACGTGCTCCTTTATGGATGCGAACTATAGGTTTAGAATGGTTTTACCGATTATTACAAGAGCCAAAACGGTTATGGAAACGCTATATTATAGGTATTCCATTATTTGTTTATTATATTTTAAGGCAGAAAATAACAATGTGGAGGAGTAATTTATGAAAAAATATATAATCAGTATAGTATTATTTTTCTTTTTTAATGTTCAACTTTTTTCTCAACAAAAAAATGAAAAAATATTTCCGTGGGGAAGTGTACAAGCAACCATCAATGCGGGAAATACTATTCTCTCATTAGATTTAGTATCAAAAACAACAAATGATACTACTATTGCTGAAAATACAACTTTTTTTTACGCAATTGCTCCCAATGAAAATCTTCAATTAGCAATTAATAATTATACACCAACTTTAGTAGAAAAACTTTATACAGTAAGTTCTTATAAAGCAAATAATGATTCATCGTTACTCATCCCACAATATGAATCTGCACAATTTTCAGGTTTTTCTACAACACCCCAAGCAAAAATTATTTCTTATACATGGTATCGCGGATATTATCTTGCACAAATAGAAATCTCTCCATATTACACCTCAAATAATTTTGCTTTTGCAAAAAATTTACAATTAGGAATAAAAAGGAATATAAACTCTTTTGCAAAAACATCATACACTCCTAAAAGTAAATATGACCCTCATTTTGAATCTGTACTTCGTTCGATGATTGTGAACTATGACATAGCACAGCCCTATCAAGTGCAAACTTTTGTTGATACGTTGGGGGGATGGTTTAATTCTACAGCAACCTATATAAAACTTGCAATTCCAGAAGATAAAATTTACCGCATTACAAAAACTCAATTCATGAGTTATCTCAATCAAAATATTGTTATTAATCCGCAAACAATACGACTTTATAATAGAGGAAAAGAAATTCCAATTTTTGTGAGTGGAGAAGGTGATGGAATTTTTGATGATGGTGATTATATAGAATTTCCTGCGTTAAAAAATTATACGGGAATGCATAGAACACTTTCAGGAGGAAATGAATATCTCAATCGTTACACAGATACCTCTTTTTATTGGCTAACTTATGGTATTACCAATGGTTTGCGAATGGCAACAAATCCAACATTACAAGCCACACAAGAAACTTTACGTACCTATACGGCATTTCAACATTTAGAAACTAATAATGGTTTAGATGTTGCTTTACAATCAACGGACCAAAGAAGAGAATTATATCCGTGGGATTCTTCTGATGTATGGTATTGGGGAAGAGTGGATGGTACCAATGCCATTGGAAATCTTGATATTCCTTTTAGTGCAAATGATATTGATTTTAATTCAACTGATAGCGTTGCAGTGTACGCAAAAGTGATTGGTGGTTCTGGCGTTACCCATAGAGTTTCTCTTCGTACCAATAGCAGTGGTACGTTGGATTCTACAGCGTTATCTTCATATGGTCAAAAAATTTTGAAAGGAAAGTTACACTCTTCATTAGTAACCAATGGAAATAATACACTTAAATTACAATTAGAAAAAGGAACTTCTACAATTATTGCTAATAGTATTATTTATGATTGGTTTGAAATAGAATACCCGCGTCAACTGAAATCAATAAATGATTCTTTACTATTTGATTTCTGTACACTGACAGAAAGAAAATTGCGAACCATAGAAATTTCAGGAATTATATCATCAAATATTCGTATTTATAAGATTTCTCCAACACCATTGGCAATCACTAATTTTTCACTATCAGTGTCAAGTCCATATACAGTAAGTTTTGTTGATACAGTCGGAGCAGAAGATAAATATATTCTTCTTACAGAAAATGCAATGGTAACTCCAACAGCAAAAAAAGTAAAACAATTTACGAATTTACGTTCTCAAACAAATCAAACAGATTATATTGCAATCACACATCCAAAATTTAAAACTGAAGCAGGGCAATATGTTCAATATGTTGGTCCTAATAGAAATCTCACAACAAAATTGGTAGATGTAGAAGATATTTTTGATGAATTTGGTTTTGGATATCCAACAGCAGAATCCATTCGAGATTTTTTACATTCTACAGAAAATTGGCAAACACCACAACCTTCCTACCTAATGTTATTGGGAGATGCAACGTACGATTATAAATTTATCTACAAAAATTATAATGCCATTAATTATGTTCCATCAATGGGATATCCCGTAAGTGATATTGCTTTAAGTGTGTGGGATGTTGCCGATATTCCACACATGTACACAGGAAGATTACCACTCAATAATGTTGGAGAATTAAGTCAGTATTTAACTCATCTGCAAAGTTATAATACTGCTCCAATGGATGATTGGAATAAGCGATATATTTTATTTACAGGTGGAGACCCTAATACTTCGGGACAAATACAATCCTTTACCAATGTTAATAATTATATATCTGATAGTATTATTCGACCTGCTTTGATAGGAGGAGAAGCAATCCATTTTTATAAAACCATAACTCCACAATCTGATTTTGGACCAGTAACAAAGCAACAAGTGCAAGAACAAATATCAGAAGGTGCTGTTATTATTTCTTATATTGGGCATAGTGGTACACGTACGTGGGATAATAGTATTGGCGAACCGGAACAATTGCAAAATAACCGTGGAAAATTTCCTTTATTAGCAGATTTTGGTTGTTCCACAGCGAAATTTGCAGAACCATTAACTTTAACCTTTAGTGAAGTCTTTGTACTCGGGACAAGAAGTAATGCCATTGGTTATATTGGAAATTCTGCTCTTGGTTTTAGCACAATTGCAACATCATTACCACAGCAATTTTTTGGTAAGATTTTAAAAGATACAATCAAAACTTTAGGTAAAGGGCATTTACAAGCAAAATTACAACTATATAGTAGTAACAGTACTACTTATAGAATAATGATGACTACCAATACTCTTATTGGAGACCCTTCAATAGAATTAACTATTCCAAAATCACAACCAAATTTTACCATATTTCCATCTTCAATAACTTCCGTTAATTCTTCTCTTAATGATGAAATGGTACAACCGAATATCAGAATTATTATTAATAATTATGGTATTGCAATTCAAGATAGTGTAGAGATAACGATTCAGCATAAATTTCTTTCCAACATAATAGAAACAATTCAATTAAAACGCGCCGTACCATTATTTAGAGATACAATTTTTATTCCGATTGATATACAAAAGAAACCCGGAGAACATACCATTACTGTTTCTTTAGACCCACAAAATAAAATCATAGAAAATTCAGAACAAGATAATAATGCTACACAATCATTTATTGTAAATTCTACAGATTTTCGTTTGTTAAAACCGGCAGAAAATAATATTTCTTCAGTAAACAATATTGTGTTATTAAATCCAACAACAATAACACAATTAAGTAATAACTCCACTGTATTATTAGAAGTAGATACATCTTCTACATTTTTAACGCCACATCCACAAAGTGCTTCTATGGGGGAGGTTGTTACAGAGTTTTCTATTACTTCACTTCCACGACCTAAACGGTATTATTGGCGGGCACGAATTCAAGAAAGCAGTAATATGAATGACTGGAGTACTGGAACATTTTATTTAGGAAATCAAACAAATACTGTTTTAGGAAATGATGACTCAATAGGTTGGAGTAACTATGATGATAAAATAAGTATAGAAACTAAAAATAATTCTGTGGAAATTCAACAAAGACCTATTACAATAGAAGCTGTTTCTGGTGGTTTTGAAATAAGAGATGGTAGCATTACACTTGATGGTGTTTCGTTATCAGCAACTAATGGTATTTTTAAGGTGGGGCACTTGATTGCTATTATTGACCCATTGACATTTTCTCCTATAACAATAAAAGGTTATGATTTATATAATAATTCTTCTTTATCAGATTCAATTACAAATTTATTAAATTCTGTTTCAAATGGATTTATAGTGGTATCCGTAATTAATGATGAAGGAAGTATTAATTTAAAACAAGAAACGAGGGATGCTTATAAAACAATAGGAAGTGCTTTAATAGACCAGGTTAGTATTAGAGATTCGTGGGCAATTATTGGTCTTAAAGGAGCTGCAATTGGTACTGTACCGGAAAAAAGAGAACCAAATAATACTATTGACCCCAAAAAAGCAATTATTGATACCACTTTCATCAAAAAAGAACTCTACGGAAATCTTCTCACACAACAAATCGGTCCAGCAGTAAAATGGAAAACCCTTTCCATTAACCGTACATTACCCAATGGAGCATCTACCACAGTAAAAGTATTAGGAGTAAAAAAGGATGGAAGTATAGATACAGTAATAGCCGCAACACAAGATACGTTGGTAGATTTAACAAATATTTCTGCAAAAACGTATCCCAATGTAAAATTATTTTTTGAATTGTATGCTAACACTTCTTTAGAATCACCAACAATACATCAATGGGGAATAGATGCTGATTTACCACCAGAATTAGTAATTTCTCCCAAAACCATTACGCTTTCAAAATCACAAATAGAAGCAGGAGAAGTTATTGATATCAATACTAAAATTTTTAATGTTGGTTTTACCAAAGCAGATAGTTTCACCGTAAAAATATTTAGTAATGATATTGGGCATCAGCGGCTTTTAGATTCTACCGTTATTTTATCATTAAATTCTAATAATTCTGTAAATTTAACAACAATTTATGATAGTATTAACAAACAACAGGGAGATTATATTTTTACATTTACTGTTGACGAAGAAAATACACTGACAGAATATTATAAATCTAACAATCAAACCTCAGTTGCCTATAAAATCACAACAGATGTTCATTCTCCAAATATTGATGTTACTTTTGATGGAACACATGTTTTAAGTGGAGAATATGTGGCACCAAAGCCAGAAATCAAATTTGTCATCACTGATAACAATACACTTTCACAAAATCCAATCAGAGTTTCTTTGAATCGTATTTTGGTAGAAGACGATACATCACTTGTTATTGTAACTAATGATGCACGCACGAAAACAATAACATGGAAACCAACTCTTCCTATGGGAGAAAATTTAATTGAATATTTTGCGAAAGATAATATTCAAAATATTTCTGATACCACATCATTATATGTTAATGTTACTGATGAATTAAAAATGTTGGATGTCTATAACGTTCCCAATCCATTTGAAAGAGCAACACATTTTACATTTTCATTAACTACACTACCGGAAGAAATGAAAATAAAAATTTATAC
>CALETH010000101.1 GCA_937920105.1 uncultured Bacteroidota bacterium | reverse complement strand
TCATTCAAACGTGGAGATTATGATGAAGGACTGACAAATGCTGTTACTGCAATTACACTTGCCATTCATGGAGCATATATTGTTTCTGAAGATACTGAAAATGATATCCCGTTTCCCATTGTTTTATTTGCTAGTGCTGTTTTTTTATTAACAGTTGGAACATTTACATTTTTTTCTCTTTTTCAAAAAGGACAAGATGGTGTGGCCATGTATATTATTTTAGGACTCTTTTGGCTTATTTTTCCATTAGTATTTTTGGGTTTAACAATTGGTGGGATTGTATTTCTTACATATCTTATAGGAGTTCCAATTTTCAAAATGTTTATTTTAAAAACTGAATGGGGAAAAGAATTTAGTAAAAAGAAATTTATTACTAATATAAAATCAAGCAGTAGTAGTTCATGGAGTAGTAGTTCTAGTTGGGATTCTTCTTCAAGTTCCAGCAGTTATTCTGGTGGAGGGGGAAGTTCCGGCGGCGGTGGTAGTTCAGGAAGTTGGTAAAAAAATACATTTACTTTATTCACATCTTTTTTATTGTCAATATTATGAAACCATCAAAATTTTTTACAACACAAGAATTTGAACAAATTCAAAATACTGTTCAAGAAACAGAAAAAAAAATCTCAGGAGAAATTGTACCAGTGTTTCTTCAACAAAGTGATTCTTATAGAGAAACATACTGGAAAAGCATATGTATTTTTACAAGTATAGCAATGATGGCAATTGTTGCAAGAGAATTTTTTTGGAAACAAATCATTTTTTACACACCATTAGATATTGTTCTTATTCTTGGTATTTCTATTATTGTAGGATTTCTTACAACATATATACCAAGTTATAAACGACTTCTTATTGGAAAATCCACAATGCAAGAACGAGTAACACAAGCAGCAGAAAGTCTTTTCCTGCAAGAAAATGTGATGGAAACAAAACACCGAACAGGAATTTTAATTTTACTCAGTTTATTTGAACGAACAGTATTTATTAAAGCCGATAAAGGAATTGCAGAAAAAGTATCACAAGAAGAATGGGATGATATCATTGCACAAATCACTGCAACCATTAAACAAGGAAAGCAAGCAAAAGCAATTACCAATGCAATAGAGTATTGTGGAATTTTAATAGAAAAACATGGTTTTGTTATTGCTTCTGATGATACCAATGAACTTCCCAATACACTTCGTGTAAGAAAGAGAGTGAAAAAATGAAGAAATTTTTTATTACATCACTACTTATTTTTGTCATTACACCATTTCTCTTTGCAGAAGAAGTTCCATATTTATCAGGCAGAGTAAATGATTATGCAGGAGTATTATCAATAGAGTCCAAACAAAATCTTGAAGGAATTTTAAAATCGCATGAACAAACAACAAGCAATCAAATAGTCATTCTAACATTATCATCATTAAATGGAGAAGATTTAGAGGAATATACAAACAAAGTATTCAATTCGTGGAAACTCGGTCAAAAAGGAAAAGATAATGGTGTACTATTATTAGTAGCAATACATGATAGAAAACTTCGTATTGAAGTTGGTTATGGATTAGAAGGAACATTAACTGATGCTTTATGTTCGCAAATTATTAGACAAGAAATTACTCCATCATTCAAACGTGGAGATTATGATGAAGGACTGACAAATGCTGTTACTGCAATTATAGGGACCCTTCAAGGAACGTATGTTATTTCTGATAATATTGAAAGTATTGAAAATTTTAATATACCAATAGAAGCTGCTTTATTTGCAGGTGCTGTTTTTTTGTTAACAGTTGGCACCTTTACATTTATTTCTCTTTTTCAAAAAGGGAAAGATGGTATAACTATGTATATTTTTTTAGGAATTTTTTGGTTTTTTTTTCCTCTTATAATTTTAGGACCAACAATTGGTGGAATTGTATTTCTCACATATCTTATTGGAATACCGATTTTCAAAATGTTTATTTTAAAAACTGAATGGGGAAAAGAATTTAGTAAGAAAAAATTTATTGCCAATATAAAATCAAGTAGCTCATGGAGTCGTAGTTCTAGTTGGAGTTCTTCTTCTTCAAGTTCCAGCAGTTATTCAGGTGGCGGTGGAAGTTCAGGTGGTGGCGGAAGTTCTGGGAGTTGGTGATATCTATCACAAAGAATGCTTGACTTGGCAAAAAATTTGTGATACATTAAACCATTCTTTGAATTAAATCATATAACCTTATGAAAAAATTTATCCAAAATCTTAAAAAAGTTTTTATAAAATATCCAGCAGTTATATGTGTATATTTTATTGTTGGATATATTGTTATTTCAGGAATGGATTTTTACATAAATTTTAAAAATGAATACTTCTCACCAGTTGTCGTACTTTCAAATTTTGATACTGTGTTATGGATGTGGGGAATCGCTTATTTATTGTTGATGGTAATAAAATTACGCGAAAAACTCAATTATGAAAAAGAATTACAAAAACAAACACAGATAGAAGAACTACAAAATGCTAAAAATAAAACTATACAAGAAGTAATTCTTACACTACGTCATGAAATAAATAATCCATTGACAATTATTTATGGATATACTCGTCAATTGAAAAAAAATCAATTAGAAGAACAAGAAATGAAAAATGTTGTTCATATCGAAATTGCCGCTCAACGAATTAATTCTACACTCAAACAACTTTCCGAATCACAATTCTACGAAATTATCAATTCTCCTGTTGGAGATTTGATTGATATTCCTTCTCATAAAATCAATTAGTCATGACAGTCCACGAGCGATGGATGCAGTACGCTTTGAAAGAAGCGGAAAAAGCCCTCGCTAAAGATGAAGTTCCCATTGGAGCAGTGATTGTTCACAATGAAACCATTATTGGAAAAGGGTTTAATCAAGTGGAAATGATGAAAGACCCAACTGCCCATGCTGAAATGATTGCCATTACGGCAGCAACATCACATCTTTCACAAAAATGGTTGAATGAATGTACACTCTATGTTACACTTGAACCATGTTCCATGTGTGCAGGAGCAATTGTTCTTGCACGAATGCAAAATCTTGTCTTTGCTTCTTTTGACCCCAAAACAGGTGCTTGTGGAAGTGTGCATTCTCTTGTAGAGGATAAACGATTAAATCATAGAGTTCATGTTATCAGCGGTGTGATGGATAAAGAGTGTGGTGGTTTATTGCAGGAATTTTTTAGGAAGAAAAGGAAAAATATTTTGTAAAAATTTATTAATGTGA
>CALETH010000100.1 GCA_937920105.1 uncultured Bacteroidota bacterium | reverse complement strand
TCTTGTTGCACCAGCACTTCTTATTCTTATTGGTGTTGTTGTCTATCCTTTCTTCTACAATATCGTTCTCTCACTTTCCAATATGAATTTGCGACATATTAAAGATTGGGAAATTGTTGGCTTTCGAAATTATCTGAAAATTTTTACAGAACCAACACAACCTTCCTTTTATCTCATTTTTCTCAAAACTCTTATTTGGACTGCGGTGAATGTTTTCTTTCACGTAACGATTGGAGTTTTTCTTGCCATCATTCTCAATCAAAAAGAAATTAAAGGAAAAGCAATTTTTCGTACGTTTCTTATTTTGCCGTGGGCTGTTCCGCAACTTATTGTTGCGTTAACGTGGCGAGGAATGTTTAATTATGAATATGGTTCAATCAATTTATTTTTTGCTCATTTAGGATTGCCTGCTGTGGAATGGCTAAAAGGTTCGGTGGAATCTTTTATTGCAGTGATTATTACGAATGTGTGGCTCGGTTTTCCATTTATGATGGTGATTGCTTTAGGTGCGTTACAAAGTATTCCTGCGGAATTATATGAGGCAGCAGATATTGATGGGGCTTCGTGGTTTCACAAATTAAAAAATATTACAATTCCGCTCATACGTCCGGTAATGGTTCCCGCAATTACACTTGGTACTATTTGGACTTTTAATAATTTGAATATTATTTGGTTGGTGAGCAACGGCGGTGAACCAGCAGATAACACTCACATTTTGGTTTCGTTTGTTTATAAAGCGGCGTTTAATTTTTACAGATATGGATATGCAGCAGCACTTTCGTTAATTATATTTGTAATTCTTCTCACGTTTAGTTTGTGGTATATGAGAAAAACGAAAGTTACGGAGACGACATAGACTATACTAATCTTCTTATGATATTTTTTTGAGAATTGCCTAACACTAATAATGAACGAATCAATAAATCTAAAGAAACGGATGGGTCACCAGCTTCCATTTTTGCAATTCTTGATTGACTAGATTTCATAAGATTGGCTAATTGTTGTTGTGTTAATTTTTTCTGCTGGCGTTTTTCTTGCACAATTTTACTTAACGAAATTTTTAATTCTACATATTGCATTTCTTCTGGAGAAAGTTGTAAAAATTCTTCTACACTTCCAACTTTCCATCCTTTTTTCTCTAGTTTTTTTCTTTTTTTGATATTCATACATATTCTCCTTCTCTACATCTTATATAACTTTATTCTGCGTTGACAATTTTTAATAACATCCTTAGGTGTTTTTTGTGTCTTCTTTTCAAAAATTTCTAAAATGATAATGGCATCATTTTCTATACAATACATTATTCGCCATGTTTTATTTTCATCATTTATTCTTAATTCGTGACATTGCTTTCCTATTACTGGCATAGGACGCGAATGTGGTAATGATAAAATTGTACCATTTTGTAATTGTCTCAATAAATAACCTGCTTCAATTCTTGCCGTTGTTGATAACGGAGGCGTTTTTATTTCACCGTGTAACCATACTAACGGTTTTTCTTTTTCTCTCATAAAAATATATCATATTTGACATAAAGTCAAATTATATTTTTGAAATTATACAAAATGTTACTTTTTTATATTTACGGCGTCAAACGATAAATCATTCTCGCAAATGGAATGGTTTCCCGCACATGTTCCAAACCGCAAATCCACGCCACCGTACGTTCTACACCCAAACCAAATCCGGAATGCGGTACTGAACCAAACCGACGCAAATCCAAATACCAATCAAATGCTTCTTGCGGTAAATTGTGTTCTTTAATTCTACTTATTAACAAATCATAATCATCTTCACGTTGGCTTCCTCCGATAATTTCTCCATATCCTTCTGGAGCAAGTACATCCACTGCCAATGCCAATTTTGGATTTTGCGGGTCTCGTTTCATATAAAACGCCTTCACCTGTGCGGGATAACGATGCACCATGATTGGTCTATCAAATTCTTCCGAGATTATTGTTTCATCTGTAGCCCCTAAGTCATTACCCCATTCAAAATTAACTCCTTTTTTGTGAAGAATAGCAACTGCCTCATCATACGTAATGCGTGGCAACGGTTTTTGCACATTTTCTAAAAATGCAGTATTGCGTTCCAATACTTTTAATTCCGGCATACGGTTTTTTAATACTTTAGCAACGATGTGTTGTAAAAATTCTTCTGCTAAATCCATATTGTCATTCAAATCATTAAAAGCAACTTCCGGTTCTACCATCCAAAATTCTGTGAGATGTCTTCGTGTTTTGGATTTTTCGGCTCTAAATGTTGGACCAAAAACGTACACTTTTCCGAAAGACATTGCTCCTGCTTCTCCATACAACTGCCCGGATTGTGTGAGGTAGGCGTTTCCTAAATCAAAATATTCGGTTTCAAAAAGTGTGCTGGTGCCTTCACACGCAGCTGGAGTAAAAATTGGTGCATCAAAAAGTATAAATCCGCGATTATCAAAAAATTCTCTGATAGAATGAATTATTTCATGCCGTATTCTCATAATGGCATGTTGACGTGAGGAACGCAGCCACAAATGTCTTCTATCCATAAGAAATTCTACACCATGTTCTTTTGGTGTAATGGGATATTCTTTTGCGATGGAAATAATTTGCACATCTTTTACATCCATTTCATATCCGCCGATGGCTCGTGCTTCTGCTCGGATTGTTCCAGTCATGGAAAACGCAGATTCTTGTGTGAGTTCATCAAAGCGATTAAAAATTTCTTCTGAAAGATTATTTTTTACCAGAACTCCTTGAATCACTCCTGTTCCATCTCGCAATAATAAAAATCGGATTTTTCCGCTGGAGCGTTTATTGTATAACCATCCAAAGAGTGTTACTTCTTTACCAACGTGTTCAGCAAGATTTTCTATGTAGATTCGTTTTGACATTGATGTTTCCTTTAATAAATTTTCTATAAATATTTTTTATAGATTCCTGCTTTCGCAGAAATAATATTGACTATATTTTTATTATTTACTTCCACTACTTATTTACTTCAATCTAATATGCAACTCATCTAATTGCTTTTTGGAAACTTCTGATGGACATTCATCCATTAACGAAACACCACTACTAGTTTTTGGAAATGCAATTACATCACGAATGGATTTTGAATGAGTCAGCAACATTGCAATTCTATCAAAACCAAAAGCAATTCCTCCGTGTGGTGGTGCACCGTACTTAAATGCATCTAACATAAATCCAAATTTTGCTTTTGCTTCTTCTTCGTTAATTCCCAACAATCCAAAAACTTTACTTTGCAATTCGGAATTGTGAATACGAATACTTCCGCCGGCAATTTCATTTCCATTGAGAACTAAATCATACGCACGCGCTCGGGCTTTATCCGGAGCAGAATCTAACAATTCTACATCCTCCGGTTTTGGTGAGGTAAATGGATGGTGCATTGCAACAAAACGTTTTTCTTCTTGTGAATACTCAAACATCGGAAAATCTACCACCCATAAAAAATTCCATTGTGTTTCATCAATAAGATTTTCTCTTTTTGCAATTTCTAAACGTAATGTGCCAAGTGTCGTATATGTTTTGCTCCATGTATCGGAAACAAGTAATACATTATCTCCTTGTTTTGCTTTTGCGTGTTCGCAAATTTTTTGCAGCGTTTCTTTTCCGAGAAATTTTTCTAATGCAGATTCAAAACCTTTTTCTGTCCACTTGATGTACGCCAAGCCACCAACACCGAGTGTTTTTGTATAATCCACTAAATTATCCATTTGGTTTCGTGTGTAACTTGCTCCTTTGGGAACAACAAATCCGGCAACCACTCCGCCTTTTGCAACTTTATCTGCAAAAACTTTAAAGTTGGATTTTTCCACAAGTGAACTGAAATCTACCAAAGGTAATCCAAAACGCAAATCTGGCTTATCGCTTCCATATTTTTCCATTGCATCTTTATAGGATAATCGCAAAAATGGAATTTGTACATCAATATTTTTTAGTTGCTTAAATATTTTTTTGATGAGACCTTCTGTAATATTTTGCACATCAATTTCATCAACAAAAGACATTTCCACATCTATTTGTGTAAATTCTGGTTGTCTATCAGCACGTAAATCTTCATCGCGAAAACATTTCACAATTTGAAAATATCTATCAAAACCAGCAACCATCAAAATTTGTTTGTAGGTTTGCGGTGATTGTGGTAGTGCATAAAATTTTCCGGGATGTATTCGACTGGGAACGAGATAATCTCTTGCACCTTCGGGAGTGCTTTTCATTAAGACTGGTGTTTCCACTTCCAAAAAATTATTTTCATCAAAATATTTTCTGGT
>CALETH010000099.1 GCA_937920105.1 uncultured Bacteroidota bacterium | reverse complement strand
TTTCTTTCCATTATTGTATTAGTTATTACATTGATAGGAGCAAGAGGGAGAGTCTCGCAAAAATCACCCATTCGTGTTGGCACCGCTTTTTTTTCTAATTATGCATTTATAAATCAATTAGGATTAAATCCCGCATTTACATTTATAAGAAGTTATTTAGATAATCAAAAACCGGAAAATCAATCATTAACATTAATGGATAATGAAAAAGCAATAAAAAATGTGCAAGAATATTTTAACATTCCAAAAACATCACAATATCAATCTCCCATAGCCCGTAAAATTATACCAAATGGAAAATCTTTAGATGCCAATATCATTATAGTGATAATGGAAAGTCTCTCTGCAAATAAAATGACACGATATGACAATCCCCATAATCTTACACCAACGTTAGATAGTTTATCACACAATTCGTACTATTTTGATAATATTTATACTGCAGGTATTCATACATTTAATGGAATTTATAGTACACTGTTTTCATTTCCCGCATTATTAAAACATCATCCAATGCACACAACCAATATTCCTTATTTTACAGGAATTGCTTCAACGTTGGAAGAACATCAATATCAAACAATGTATTTTACTACTCACGATGGACAGTTTGATAATGTAGAAGGATTTTTAAAATCAAATTCATACCAGCAAGTAATTAGTCAAAAAGATTATCCCAGTGAAAAAATACTCAGTACACTTGGTGTTCCGGACCATTACATGTTTGAGTTTTCAATACCATATCTCAATAAATTTTCTGAAAATAAAAAACCGTTTTTTGCTGCGTACATGACGGCAAGTGACCACACACCACATGTTATTCCGGATGGTATCTCTTTTACGCCGCATAATAAAACTCTTGATTTGCAAATTACAGAATATGCAGATTGGTCCATAAAACATTTTCTTGATATTGCTTCTCAACAAGAATGGTTTCACAATACTATTTTTGTTTTTGTTGCAGACCATGGTGCCGTAATAGGAAAAAATTTTTATGATATGCCGTTATCCTATCATCACACACCACTCATTATTTATTCGCCACTTTTATCTCCTAAAACATTTGATTGTATTGGCGGACAAATAGATGTGTTTCCAACAATTATGGGATTACTGAATAAAGAATATGTTAATAATACTATGGGAATTGATTTACTGAAGGAAAAAAGACCGTACATCTATTTTTCTGCTGATGATAAAATTGGTTGTTTGAATAAAGATTTTTTTTATGTGTGGAGAGAAAATGGAGAAGAATCACTCTATAAATATAATAATGGGGACGTAAAAAATTATTTTCAAGATAACTCTTCGCTTGCTGATAGTATGAAAACATATTCTTTTTCTATGTTGCAAACAACACAATGGTTAATTACCAATAAAAAAACAGGAAAAGAAAAAAAGATTTCCGAAAAATAATTTTTTTTGTAAAATGAAAAGACATTTTGAAATCACTGTTTCCGCCGGACAAAAACGAGAGCGACTTGATACTTATCTCACCCAACACGTAGAAAACGCCACACGAACAAAAGTACAAGAAGCCATTGAAAAGGGAGAAGTACTTGTCAATCAAAAAAAAGTTAAAGCAAGTTATAAAATAATTCCAGCAGATGTTATTTCTATTCATCTTTCCTTGCCAGAACCACCTGAAGTACTTCCTGAAAAAATCTCATTAGAAATTGTGTATGAGGATGACTATTTATTAGTTGTTAATAAGCCAGCGGGAATGGTAACACATCCTGCTTATAAAAATTATTCTGGGACATTAGTCAACGCATTATTACATCACACGCAACTTTCGCAGCCACATCCAATGCGTCCCGGAATAGTTCATCGATTAGATAAAGATACTTCCGGACTTCTTGTTGTTGCAAAAGATGAAGCAACACATCATAAACTTGCAAAACAATTTTCTAACAAAACAACACAACGAGAATATTACGCAATAGTGTGGGGAATCTTTAAAGAAAAAAAAGGAACAATTACCGCACCACTTGGAAGAAGTAAAAGTGATAGAAAAAAAGTTGCTGTTATTGCAGAAGGAAAAAATGCAATCACAGAATATGAAGTACTAGAACAATTTGATTATCTTGCACTTCTCAAACTTCATTTAAAAACGGGAAGAACGCATCAAATACGTGTACATCTTGCACACATTCATCATCCAGTTTTTGGAGACCCAACGTACGGAGGAAGAAATTCCTTATGGAATGGGTTAGAAGGAAAGAGAAAAGCAGAAGCAAAAAATTTATTAGAAATAATTTCACGTCAAGCACTACACGCACGTTTGTTAGGATTTATTCATCCCATAACAGAAAAAGAAATGCACTTTGAAAGTGAATTACCAAAAGATATGAGTGAGGTGTTGGAGTTTTTGAGAAAGTAGTGGAGTAGATGAGTAATTGAGTATTTAAGTAGTGGAGTAGTTAAGTAATTAAGTATTGATTTCTCATTGATAATTTTTAATTGATAATTTCTCATTGGTGAGTTTTTCTAACGTTGGAACAAAATCCATCACAAAAATTTCCTCAGTGCGAAGAAAATTTACAGAAGGAGAAATTTCAATTTTCTTAAATAAATTTCCTGGTATTTCTTCTATAGATTGTACAACTCCAATTTTAATTCCATGTGGAAAAGCATTACTATATTCAGAAGTAATAATCACATCACCCTGTTTTACATCCATAGATTTTACAATATTTTTTAGCAAAAGAGATTTTCCATCCCACGCAAGAATACCATCAACCCTGCTGCGTTGAATTTTTGCACTTGCACGGAAATCTACATTGGAAAGAATTTGCACAATAGAATGATGTTTTCCCACCACAACAATTTTCCCCACTAAACCTTCAGGAGTAACGATAGGATTTCCTATATGCACACTATCGGCTTCACCTCTATCAATAGTGAGTGTATTTCTTACAACAGAAACATTCTTCGAAATCACTTTTCCTGCAAGATACTGGTGTGGATTTTCTTGCTTTAATCCAATAAGTTCTCGCAAGCGGATATTTTCTAAATGTGCTTCACGCAATCTGCCTACTTCATCAGCAAGTTGAATATTAATTTCTCGCAAAACATCATTTTCTTGTTGAAGAGAAAAAAGATGCGGAATAAAAGAAAAAGTTTCTTGGACAACTCCAACACTTGCAATAGTTATAGAGCGGATGTAACGGATTTGCGAATTATCATTAAGGAAAAGGAGAGCAAGAGAAATAATAATGAGGAGAGAAAACAGAAGATATTCTTTGAACAGTAAAATCCAGTGGTAAATTTTTTGTATCATTAAAAATTAATAAGATTATATAAATTATTAAGATTGTAAAAACTGAATTTACTGTCATTCCCGCACGTTCCTGACCTGTCGTCAGGACAGGTTTTAGCGGGAATCCATAAATTAATATCTTCTACTTTTAATAAGTACTTTGGAATATTTTTGAAGATTTTCTAATACTTTTCCTGTACCACGCACAACCGCAGTAAGAGGGTCTTCAGCAACGTGAACAGGAAGGTTTGTTTCTAAACGCAGACGTTCATCTAAACCACGAAGTAATGCACCACCACCGGTTAACATAATTCCTCTATCAAGAATATCAGAAGCCAATTCTGGCGGAGTTCTTTCTAAAGTTAATTTTACACCATCAACAATTGCTTGTACTGGTTCACTCAATGCTTCACGAATTTCGCTGGAACTTACTTCAATAGTTTTTGGAATTCCGTTCACCAAATCTCGTCCTTTTACTTGAATAGTAACTTCTTCTTTTAAAGGCATCACAGAACCAACTTCGCATTTTATAGATTCTGCCGTTCGTTCACCAATCAAAATATTATAATTTTTTTTGAAGAATTGAATAATTGCAGAATTCATTTCATCACCGGCAATGCGGATGGATTCTTCATTCACAATTCCGGAAAGAGCAATGACCGCAATTTCCGTTGTTCCACCACCAATATCTACAATCATATTTCCGACAGGTGCTTCAACATCAAGTCCGATACCAATAGCAGCAGCCATTGGTTCAGCAATAAGATGAACTTCTTTTGCACCAGCGTGTTCAGCGGAATCTCGCACAGCACGTTTTTCCACTTCAGTAACACCGCTTGGTACACACACAACAATACAACGGCTTGGTATCCAACTGGAGTGAATTTTTTTGATGAACTCACGAAGCATTCCTTCAGCGATTTCAAAATCTGCAATCACACCATCTTTCATCGGACGTATGGTGCGAATATCGCGATGTGTTCTTCCAAGCATTTCTCGTGCTTCATTTCCAATCGCAACAATGCGTTTTGTATTTCTATCAAATGCAACAATGGATGGTTCATTCAAAACAATTCCTTTGCCTTTCATAAAGACAAGGGTATTTGCTGTTCCTAAATCAATAGCAATATCGGCTGAAAATAAAGAGAAGACGCTCATAATGAAATAATAAAATTTGGTAGGTAGATATTTTTTAAGTTAGATAACGGAAGATACAAAATTCTTTATTAGAAATCATGCAAAAAATATTTTTTTGATATAAATGTGATTGAAAGCACGTTATTTATTTTTAAATATGCTTTTTTCTTTTTTAAGAATTTGAACTGCAATATCAAAATTAAAACAATATTCTTTAGAAAATTCATCGTAATAAAAAGTTTCTTCTTTTAAAGGAAGGTGTTCTTTTGCTGTTTCCCATTCTGATGCTTTTATCATTGAGGGGATAGTTTTTGATGTAAAATTACGAACATCATCTTCATCATCAAGAACATAACATTGTGCAGATACTTTTTGTTGAAAATCAAACAAGTACATAGAACCATTGAGAATATATTGAGATTGTGTTGTTCCATGGACTGTAAAACTTCCACCAGATTCTCCATCATAACCAAGAATAATATTTTCTACTTCAACATTACCTTTCACAATAATTTCTAACCATCCCGAAGTGATAATATTTTTTGCTTTTAAATTTCCTGTTACATAAAGATATTGAGGCAAATTTGTAACATTGTGTGAAGCATTCAAATTTCCATTAATAATTAAATTACCATCAACAATAATACTTCTTTGTGCAGTTTGTGTATTGATGCCTAAACTATCAAAGTTAATTTCTAAATCATTTTCTATAATTGTATTTCCTTTGTAAAGACAAAAATTTTGATAATTTTTGTTTTTTAAATAATGTTCTATTTTATTTTGGAATGGAGGATTATATATTTTTTTGATTTCTTCCCAAGAAGTAATTTTATATTTTTCTGTAGATTTTTCTTGAGCACGTTCAAGTAATATTGCTTCAGCATTTTTTTGCAATTCTAAAAATTCTTTTTCCGAAATTTCTTTATAGAGATAGTCAGTTAAAGCCTTTGCAAAAGTATCAATGTTTATCGCTTCTTCTTTTTTATAGTTTTCGATTTTCCCTAATTCTATTTTAGAAGCGAGATATATTACATCAACATTATTACCATTTTCTGTTGCTTCAACGAATGCTATAGTTTTATAACTATCTTGAGTATAATATTTTTTCATAATGTTATTTTGTATGGTTAATCCATTGTTTAATGTTTAAAATGTCTCACACCAGTAAATACCATTGCAACATTATGTTCATCTGCAGCAGCAATCACTTCATTATCTCTTACGGAACCACCGGGCTGAATTACAGCCGTTGCACCCGCACTAATTGCTTCTAACAAACCATCAGCAAAAGGGAAGAAGGCATCCGAAGCAACAGCACTTCCTTTAAGAGAAAGAGTATTTTCTTGTGCTTTCCATACCGCAAGTTTGGAAGAATCCACACGAGACATTTGTCCAGCGCCAATTCCTAACGTTCTATCATGCAATGCGTACACAATGGCGTTGGATTTTACATGTTTTGCAACTTTCCACGCAAAAAACATTGCTTGCATTTCTTCTTCTGTTGGTTTGCGTTTTGTAACTACAGTAAAATTTTTTGATGTTTCGATAAGTGAATCTGATGTTTGCACCAATACGCCACCATGCACACTTCGAATATCTACTTCATTTATAAAAGATTTCTTTTTTGAAATTAATAAACGTCTATCTTTTTTCTTCATCAAAAATTCTAAGGCGTCTGGTTCAAATGATGGAGCAATAATAATTTCTGTAAAAATTTCATTCATCACTTCCGCAGTACTTTTATCCAGTGTGTGGTTGACTGCAATGATTCCGCCAAATGGAGATTTTGTATCGGTGGCAAATGCTTTGCGATACGCTTCAGTTAAATTTTTTCCGCTGGCAACTCCACACGGATTTGTGTGTTTGATAATTGCTACTGTTGGTTCACTAAATTCTTCTACCAAACGTACTGCTGCATCAACATCAATAATATTATTATAAGAAAGTTCTTTTCCGTGAAGTTTATGAAAATATTGTTCATAATTTCCATACAGTGCTGCTTTTTGATGTGGATTTTCTCCATATCGTAAATCAAAAACTTTTTTTGATGAATGGAGAAATGTTCCCGAAAAAATATGAGTAGATTTTTTTTGTAAAAGATAATTTGCAATAACACTATCATAATACGCTGTGTGTTGAAACGCTTCTTGTGCTAATCTAAAACGAGTAGTTTCAGAAATTGTTCCGTTATTTTTTTGAAGTTCATACACAATTATTTTGTAATGATTTTTTTTTGTTGCAACAGTAGTAAAGCGATAATTTTTTGCTGCTGCACGAAGCATTGCTGGTCCGCCAATATCAATATTTTCAATCGCTTCTTCTAAAGAAATATTTTCTTTTGCAATGGTTTCTTCAAATGGATAGAGATTGATAACTACCAAATCAATTGGTTGGATTTTTAATTCTTCCAATTGTTTTTTGTGTTGTGGATTATCTAAGACAGCGAGAATTCCCGCATGAATTACTGGATGTAGTGTTTTCACTCTTCCATCTAAAATTTCCGGAAAATTGGTAATTTCAGAAACTTTTTTTACTGGAATATTATTTGATGTGAGAAGAGAATATGTTCCGCCGGTAGAAATAATTTCTATTCCACATTGGTGAAGTTGTGAAGCAAATTCTATAATTCCTTCTTTGTTGGAAACACTGATGAGGGCTCGTTTAATGGGTTGCATATTTTTATGATTTCAGATTACAAAAGTTTTAAAAATTTTTGTAATCTCTATAATTACTATAATCCATAGTGGAATATTATTTTACAAACATTGCTACTGCTTGTGGAAGAAGTTTGTGTTCTATTACTAAAACTTTTTTTGCAAGAGATTCTATAGTATCATTTTTTTCAATCTCAATAGATTCTTGTAAGATAATTTTTCCGGTATCAAAATCTTCATCAACAAAATGTACCGTTGCTCCAGTACGTTTTACTCCCGAATCGAGTACGGCTTTATGAACATGTTCGCCGTACATTCCTTTTCCACCAAAATCAGGAAGGAGAGATGGATGGATGTTGATAATTTTATTGCGATATTTTTCTATAATTTCCGACGGAATTTTTTTTAAATATCCAGCAAGAACAATAAAATTTATGTTGAATGATTGCAATATTTCTAATACCTTATGAATAAATAAGTTATGATTAACAAACTGTTTTTTTTCAATATAAAAATTTGGAATATTCAATGATTGTGCAAATGAAAGAACAGGTGCTGTTGCATTGTTGCTGATAACAACTACAATTTCAGCATTGATGTGCTGTTCTTTTATTGCATTGTAAAGAGAGTGAAAATTAGAACCACGCCCGGAAGCAAAAACAGCAATTTTTAACACGAAAGGTTTTAATTAAGTGAAACAATTAGTCCGTGAAAAAAGTTAGTGATAAAAAGTTGTTTTATCAAACAAGTAAGATTACAAAAGTTTTAAAAACTTTTGTAATCTATATTTAAAATACTATGAGCAAAATTTTCTCTCTCTCTATTGTTATTTTTGTGAGTTTTTTTAATCTTCAATGTTCATTTTTCAAACTCACCAAAGTTGTGCGATATTCAGAAAATGATTGGACAATGTTTGGTGGAACACCATCTCGCAGCAATTTCAATCCAACCTCAAAAATTTCTACTCCGTTACAATTATTATGGACTCGTGATATTGATGCAGGAATAAGTAATGGCTCAGCAGTTATTTCCGATAGTGTTGTTTTTATAGGAACATTACAAGGAGAAATTTTTGCTATTAATATCAATAATGGAAAAATTTTTGGTTCAAAAAAAATTTCATCTCCGATAAGTTCAACACCATTAGTACACTCAAATACATTATATTTTGGTACAGAAAATGGAAAAGAAAATTTTTATGCGTACGATTTTTCTCTTGGAGGAATTCGTTGGAAAAAAGATTTTCAAGGAGTTCTTTCTTCACCGTTATTGTATGATAACAAAATTTATGTTGGTGGAATGGATGGAAATCTCTATTGTATGAATTCATACAATGGAGAAATTCTTTGGCAATATAAAACGCAATATTCTATTCGTTCATCTCCGGCACTTCAAGATTCTTCACTGATTTGTGCAAATGAAAAGGGAGAAGTCTTTGCGTTACATTTTCAAACAGGAAAATTGCAATGGAAATATAAAATTCCCTCATCAATTTTTAGTAGTCCGATAATACACAATTCCACAGTTTTTATTGGAGCGAGAGATAGTAGTTTGTATTCTATCAATAAAAATATAGGAACATTACAATGGAAAAAAAATCTTGGTACGTACATCATATCAACGTCCGCTGTAAAAGATTCTTTGCTTGTAATTTCTTTAGTAAATGGAAATCTCAAAGCACTATCTGTAAATGATGGAAAAGAAGTTTGGAATTTTTATACCACTGCACCAATAAGTTCCACACCACACATTGCCAATAATCTCATTTTTGTTACATCATTAGATACCTATATTTATGCACTTTCATTGGAAAATGGAAATGTTGTCTGGAAATACAAAACTGAAAATAAAATCAAAAACTCACCAATAGTGTGGAATAATTTTTTACTATTTGCTAATGATGACCAGTTATTATACTGTTTTCATTCATCCAAATAGGTCTTTTTAAAAATGTGATGCACGTCATTGGAGAAAAGATAAAATCCTTTTATACTCCATTTAAGAATTTGACAATTATCACGTCATCTATTTTTTACAAACAATTTTATGAAAGGGTAATTTTATGATGGAAGAAATGAATATTCTCAAAAGCGTTCCTGTTTTTGGTGAATTAGACGAAGCAACATTACGCCAAATAGCAACTCTTTGCGTAAGGAAAAAATACAAAAAAGGCGGAGTAATTTTAATGGAAGAAGAAACCGGTGCCGCCTTATTCATCATCATTTCAGGAAAAGTAAAAGTGGTGCGAACAGATGATGGAGAAAAAGAAGCATTACTTTCTATTTTAAATGAACACGAATTTTTTGGTGAAATGGCGTTGTTAGATGGATTAAAAAGGTCGGCGAGCGTAGTTGCGATGGAAAAAGCAGAGTTGTTAATGATTCATCGCAGTGATTTTTTAAAATTATTAACAGACAATCCTGCAGTTTCGATTGCATTACTCCACGAACTCACTTCACGTCTTCGCAAAGCCGATGCTCAAATTAAAAGTTTGTCGTTAAAAGATGCGGCGGGAAGAGTTGCAAGTGTAATTTTGCAATTAGCAGACGAAATTGGTATGTTTCGTAAAGGACGTGTTGAAATTGATGAACTTCCATTGCAACAAGACCTGGCAAATATGGCGGGAACATCCCGAGAAACTATTTCACGAATGCTTCATAAATTTGCTGAAGATGGTGCTATTGAATTAACTAATAGCAAACTTATTATTAATGATTATGAAAAGTTTAAAAATATCCATCTATAATATTTGTCTATGAAAGTTGACCTTCACATGCACACAACTTTTTCCGATGGTTTTTTTTCTCCACAAGAGTTGATAAAAAAATGTTCGGAAAAAGAACTCTCTGTTATAAGTATTACTGACCACGATAGTGTAGAAAGTTTTCCTGATTCAATAAAGTATGGAAAAGAATATGATGTAGAAGTAATTTGTGGAGTTGAACTTAGTACAACAATAGAAGAAAAAGATATTCACATTCTTGGATATTTTGTTGATTATACCAATTCTATTTTTTTAGAAACACTACAATTTTTTCGTGCAGAAAGAAAAAAACGTGCAGAACGAATTATTGAAAAACTGAATGACCTTAAAATTTTTATCACTTTAGCAGATATTGAAAAATATTCCGGGCAGGGTGCAATAGGAAGACCACACATTGCTAATGCTCTTGTAGAACACGGATACGTCCGCAGTTATAAAGAAGCATTCGATAAATATTTAATTCCCGGTTCTCCAGCGTATGAAACGAAATTTCCATTTCATTCTGCAGAAGCAATTCAATTAATCAAAAAATCTGGCGGACTTTCATTTATTGCTCACCCTGGAGAATATATTACCGAAAACATTCTTCGTCAACTTATCAAAGAAGGCATTGATGGAATAGAAGTTATTCATCCATCACATTCATCAGAACACATTAATTACTATAGAGGAATTGTGAATGAATATTTTCTTTTAGAAAGCGGTGGCTCTGATTTTCATGGTGGAAGAAAAAATGATGATAGTATTCTTGGTTCATACTATATTGATGAAACAAAAATAGAAATGATGAAAAGAAATTTATTTTCTTGACATAAAAAAATAGTAGTGATATATTAAAAAGTTAAAAATTAGAAAAAGACAATAGTGCAAAACCTCACAGGTTTTTAAAACCTGTGAGGTCTAAAATACAGCGAGAAGGGAAAGAGTTGGTAAAAAGTACGTATGGAATTTTTGTAATAGTTTGTTTATTTACACAAACTATAGTTGCAGCAGTTGGTGAATGGAAAAGTTTTACCAGTATGAACAATATACGTGGAATTGCTTCATACAATAATTTTTTGTGGGCAGCAACAGAAGGTGGAGTTTTTTGCTACAACACTCTTGATAGCACAATTGAAAAAATTACCAACGCTGAAGGGCTGCCAAATAATAATGTTACTGCAATAACCGTTACTCAAACTGGTGATGTGTGGATTGGCCACTCCACTGGTGAAATTGATATTTACACACCCTCCTCAAAAAAGTGGAAATATATTTCTGATATTTCACTTTCCTCATTTTCTCAAAAAACTATTAATAAAATTAATATTTACGGAGATTCTGTTTTTATTGCTGCAGGATTTGGTCTTGTGTTGTATTCTATTTCTAAATCAGAATTCAAAGAAACCTATAGTAATTTCCCATCAATTTCCCAACCGAATATTGTATCATTCATAATTTCACAACAAAGAATTTTTGCAATAACATTGCAAAATATTTTTGTTTCAAAACAAAATGCAATCAATCTTCTTGCTCCGGATTCTTGGGAAAGATATAATATTAGTGCACCAAACTCTATAGTAGAGTGGAATAATTCTGTATATGTGGGAACTTTACAAGGAATATTCAAATTTGAAAACAACGCCTGGAATCTTATTCCTAATATTACCAATTCCACAAAAATATTATTTAATGATAATGGATTTTTGTATTATATTAATTCTAATATCGTTTATAAATTAGATATTAATGGAATTACTACGCCAATAAGTACATTACCACTATCAAACATTACTTGTGGAATTCAAAATTCTCTTTTTTATGTTGGAACGGAAGAACAAGGATTATTTGCATTACAAAACAATGAATGGAAAATGATTACACTCAACACCCCTGCAGCAAATACATTTATTTCTTTGGCTGTTGATGAAAATGGAACTTTATGGGCTGGTTCTGCAAGAGCGTACGGAAAAGGTTTTTACAGTTATGATGGTACTCAATGGAAAAATTACAACATAGCAGCATTTCCACAAATGCCATCGAATGATTGTTTTAAAGTTTCTTTAGGAGCAAAGAATTCTAAATGGATAAGTACGTGGGGAGGAGGAGTAATTTATGTTAATGCTCAAAATGAAATAGAACATGTTTTTGATTCAAACAATCCCGGATTTATTGGAGTGTCAGAAAATCTTGCCTTTGTTGTCCCCGGAAAAATTGCACTTGATAATGAAGGGAATACTTGGCTCACTGTATTTCGTGCAGCAAATTACTCTCGTGTATTATGGAAAATGCAATCGGATTTTACATGGCAATTTTTTCCTGTAACAGATAATTATCATTTTATGTTTGATGTTGTTATAGATAGAAATAACACAAAATGGTTCACTAATACACTTCCAGGATTTCCTACTTTATCGAAAGCAGTATTTTTTAATGAGGCACAAAATATTTCCGGAACAACAAATGGTTGGGGAATGCTTACGGAATCCGATGGAATGCCAAGCCAAGCAATTACTTCTATTATAATAGATAAAAATGGAGAAGTGTGGTTAGGAACAGCTTCAGGAATTACTATTATAACAGACCCATCTTCACCAAAAAATACTTTGAGTGCAGTTATTCGGGGAGAAGTGAAAGACCAATTTATTAATTGCCTTGCTGTTGATGCGTTAAACAATAAATGGGTGGGAACACAACAAGGAATTTTTGTTCTTTCTCCGGATGGGACAACAATTTTACAACATTATACAGTTCAAAACACCAATGGAAAATTAGTTTCTAATAATATTTTTGCAATTGATTTTGATACAAAAAAAGGTTTTGTCTATTTTGGAACAGAAGAAGGACTTTCTCGTTTAGAAATTCCAACAATTACTCCAGTAGAAAAATTTACGGAATTATCTCTTTCACCAAATCCATTTATTATTCCAGAAAATTCTTTATTAGAAATTCGTAACTTGGTGGAAGAAACAACAATCAAAATTCTTTCAGTGGATGGAAAACTTATTCATCAATTTTCTGCACAAGGCGGTGGAAGAGCATTGTGGGATGGAAAGGATATGAATGGTACACTTGTTTCCAGTGGAATTTATTTTATCGTTGCAACACAAAATGGAAAACAAACAATTACTTCAAAAGTTGCGGTGGTAAGAAAATAAAATATCAGTTTATAAATTGATATTGTTAGATTAGAATACAGAGAAAAAACGTCATTCCCGCGAAAGCGGGAATCCATTTTGAAAAGATTGTGATATTTTTTTTTTTAGATTTAGAAAATTTTTAATTCACTTATTTATTAATTTTATTTTAGGAGAAACCCTTGGAAGAATCACTACAAAAAGATGAAGTTTTTTCAAGACGTGTGCGTGCAGGAAAACGTACATACTTTTTTGATGTAAAAACCACAAAAAGTGAAACGGATTTTTACATCACCATAACCGAAAGCAAAAAAGTCGGTGAAAACGAATTTAAAAAACACAAAATTTTTCTTTATAAAGAAGATTTTGAAAAATTCGCTGATGCTTTAGCAGAAGTGGTAGATTATGTTCATGCAGAATTAGAAAAAAATGGGATGAATACTACTACAGTTTCCACAGAAGTAGGGAATAATTAAGTAAATGATTATAAACACAAAACCCTGCCAGAGTTTTGAACTTAGGCAGGGTTTATTTTTTTTGATAAGTTTTTGCAGAAATAGTTTTCTGATTACTGAATTCTGATTTCTGAAAACTTACTTCACCAACATCATTTTTTTAATTTCAGTAAAGTTATCCGCTGTAAATTTGTAAAAATACAATCCCGTAGAAAATTTACTTGCATCAAAATTTACTTGATACACTCCAGCATCTGTTTCTCCATCCACCAACGTAGCAGCCTCTTTTCCTAACATATCATACACTTTAAGAGTTACATAATTCTTTGTAGGTAATTGATAAGTAATAGTTGTTTGTGGATTAAATGGATTTGGAAAATTTTGTGAGACTTCGTACGATGTTGGAGTTGTGTTTCCAGAATTTTTTGGTGCTGGTCCTATAGATACAGGAAGAACATCTTTCAAGATATAATTATTAGGGTCAAGAACTACATTGGTTGGCGGACTATTAAGTACAAACACAAAACTTTGATTTTGTTGGTCA
>CALETH010000098.1 GCA_937920105.1 uncultured Bacteroidota bacterium | reverse complement strand
ATACGAGATCAGATCTGGTGACTGGAGTTCAGACGTGTGCTCTTCCGATCTTTTCTTATCTGTAAAGAATGTAGCAAGTTTTTCTCCACCGTGAACTGTATCTCCCACTTTTTTCGCAAGAAGTATTCCTGCTTTGGGGTCGATAATATCATCAACTTTTGTTCTTCCGGCTCCAAGAAGAATTCCAACAAAACCCAATTCCAAACTATCAATTTCTGTGATGTATCCTGAAGACGATGAGGTAATTTCAATACTGTATTTTGATTGTGGATATTTTGCGGAATTTTCTATGTACGAAATATCTCCATTTTGTTTTTTTACTAATTGCAAAAATTTTTGATATGCTTTTCCATTTTTTACGACTTCTTTGCACTTGTCAATTCCTTCTTCTATGGAAGATGCTTTTTTTCCTAACATTACCATTGCTCCACCAAGTGTGTACGTAAGCTCCATTACGTCGTTCATATTTTTTCCCTGCAAGCATTCTACGGATTCTACTACTTCCAACCAATTTCCAATTGCATATCCCAGTGGTTGGTTCATATCAGTAATAAATCCTATAGTTTCTTTTCCAAAATCATTTCCAATTTTTACTAATGTTTTTGCAAGTTCTAATGATTTTTCATACGTCGGCATAAATGCACCGCGTCCTGCTTTTATATCTAATACTAATGCATCTATTCCTTCTGCTAATTTTTTACTCATAATACTTCCGGCGATTAAAGGAATACATTCCACCGTTGCAGTAACATCACGAAGTGCGTACATTTTTTTATCTGCTGGAGCAATTTCTTTTGTTTGTCCTATCATCACCAATCCAATTTCTGCGATGGTATTTTTGTATTCTTCAAGAGAAAGTGAAGTGCGAAAGCCGGGAATAGATTCTAATTTATCCAATGTTCCACCCGTGTGGCCCAAACCGCGACCGCTTATCATCGGAACTGGTACACCACATGCTGCAACTATTGGTGCGAGTGGAAGTGAAATTTTATCTCCTACTCCACCGGTAGAATGTTTATCAACTTTTATTCCGTTAATTGTAGATAAATCTACAATACTGCCGGAATGTAACATTAGTCGTGTAAATTCATTGGTTTCAGTTTCCGTCATTCCACGAAAATAGGTTGCCATTAAAAATGCAGACATTTGGTAATCGGGAATGTTTCCTTGCACATATCCATCGATAAGAAAACGGAGTTCTTCTGTGGTAAGTTTTTCTCCATTGCGTTTTTTTCGGATGAGTTCGGTAGGTAACATAAGTTTAAACTATGATTTGTATGATTGAATGATTATCTATGAGTTTTTTAACTGTGATTAAATGATAAAGTGATGGTTATATAAATATCTTTATAAAAGAAAATGCAAAAATGAAAAGCAAAATATTTTCATAGTCCATCATAAAAATCATTCAATCCTAGTTTAAAATGATTTTCTAAAACTTTCTTCCTAAAACCATTTCAGAAAACCAATACAACGTTTCTTTTGCTTTTGGATTTCGAAGTTTTTGTAATTCTTGATTGGCTTTAGTAATATCTTTTGTTACAAAATTATGTGCTAATTCAAGCACTCCATATTTTTTATAAATTTCACGGACATGGGAAATATTTTTTTTCGTTGTTCCATTGTTTAACAAAACTTTATGAAGAAATTTTTTATCTTCACCTTTTGCTCGTTGATATGCTTCTATAAATAAAAATGTTTTTTTTCCTTCAACAATATCTCCACCGATAGTTTTACCAAATTCTTTTTCATCAGCAATCACATCTAATAAATCATCTTGAATTTGAAATGCTCTTCCGAGAGATGTTCCATAATTTTTTAATATCTGTATTTCTTTTTCTGTTCCACCACCAATAATTGCCCCAATTTCTGCAGCAATCGCAATCATTTTTCCTGTTTTTTTAGAAATCATTTCTAAATATTCATGTATGGTAACATTGGTGCGGTATTCATACTCTTTATCTAATGCCTGCCCTTCACATACTTCAACAACACCATCAGTAAACACATTGGTGATACGTGCAATTTCTGGTGACTGCGTTTTTAATAATTCACGATAGGCAATTGCGATAAGTTCATCCCCAGCAAGAATGGCAACGTTGGAATCCCATTTTGTATGAATGGTTGCTCTTCCACGACGTGCTGCTGCATTATCCATAATATCATCATGCACTAATGTAAAGTTGTGAAGAATTTCCAACGCCACTGCGGCGTGAAGTGCATTTTTTCCTTTTCCACCAACGGCTTCACAAGCAAATATTGTTAACAGCGGACGTATTCTTTTTCCTCCACCTGCAAGAATGTAACGAATTGGCTCATACAAAGAATTTGGCTTTTTCTTTTGTACGCATTGGTGAAGTTGTGTATCGACTAATTTTTTGTATTGATTGTGTTTTTGTATATGGATTTTCATGAAAATTATTTTTTTTGAATCACCTTTCCTCTTTGTAACTCTTTAATTGTTTTCACGCCCGTTAAAAACATTGCTCCTTGAAATTCTCTTTTCCATTGATGAAGTTTTTCTCTAAAAGATTTTTTCCCTCCTTGAAAAAGTGCTTGCAACATTGGTCTTGCAGAAGCAGTCATATCAGCACCAAGTGCCATTGCTTTGGCACACTCTACTCCATTAGTAATTCCACCAGATGCAATAACAGTAAGTTGAGAATTTTTCTTTTTTAGTAGAAGCACTTGTTGCAATGATTCCACAGTAGAAATTCCCCAATCCCAAAATGGATTTTGTTCTTGTTGTTCTTTGCTGCGTAAAATTTCTACTCCAGCCCAACTTGTTCCGCCGGCACCAGCAACATCAATATACGAAACTCCAATGTTTAATAATTTTTTTGCAACTTCTCCGGAAATTCCTGCACCAATTTCTTTTACAATTATTGGTATGGATAATTTTTTAACAAGTAATTCTATTCCTGCAAGAACTCCGCGAAAATTAGTATTTCCTTCTGGCTGTAAAAATTCTTGTAGTGGATTAAGATGTACAGCAAACGCATTTGCTCCGATAAGTTCCGCAAGTTTTTGGATGGAAAAAATATTTTTGAGTTGTGCAACTTCTGGTGCTCCGATATTTCCGATAATAGGAATTGTTGGTGCTGCTTTGCGAACGATGCTGAATGATGTGTGATACGTTGTATTTTCTAATGCCTGCCTTTGGCTTCCCACTCCCATGGCAATGCGAAATTCTTCGCACACTTCGGCTAATTCTTTGTTGATGCGTTCTGCATCAGCATAACCGCCCGTCATGCAAGAAATGAGAAATGGAAATGAGAGTTGTGCAGAAAGAAACGTTGTGGATGTATCTATTTCAGAAAAATTTATTTCCGGAAGTGCATTGTGAATAAATTCCCACTCATCAAAGCCAGTTCGTTTTTCACGAAAGGTTACATTTTTATTGACTGTTAATTCTACGTGGTCTTTTTTACGGGATGTGGTTTGGGTGTTTTTTTTCATTAAGAAAATTTGCACAATTATTTTTCAATATATAATTTACAAAATTTTGTTTGTCCAAAAAGTTGACTATTATCTCTCGTTGAAAGAGAAATTTCTAATTCTGTTTTTTCAAAACTAAATATATATTGTTTATCAATCTCCATATTTTCAGAGCTTATTTTAAAATGTTTATCAGTTATATAAGACCATTTACTTGTAAAGTAATGAAATTCTTTATCTGTTCCATTGTAAAAATACCCTTTAAAATTTGCAGATGAATTTATAACAAATGCCTGTTGCAATTCTTCATTTGTAATAATCTTATACTTACTGCAACCTGTAAAGATAAAAAAAGTCAATAACATAGCTTTGTTCATAAAAAATTAGTTTTATTGATTTACGACATTAAGATTTTTTAATTCTCCGTCAAAAATTATTACGGGCTCACCAATCCGAAAATTATTTTCTTTTTGATACTGTGAAAATTCGGACCAAAATACTGTGTGATTAGGTACTTCAATTTTTTCAAATAAAGATTTTGGTAAAGTATGATAAGCAAAATTATGTAATCCATGAATAAATAAACCAAATATTTTGTAAAAAGGATTTTTAAAATTATGGAGAAAATTGGCTTTCTTATAAAGTTTACTAATTTCAAATAACCAATTACTTGCTTCTTCTATATTACTTTTAGCAAGAGAAACTAAGTAATTAATCACTGCTTTATCAAAAATTCCAATTTTTTGTGTAAGATATTTTTCAGCATTGAAAATACTTTTTTCCAACCAATCTTGTTTTTTATGAAACATAGAAATGATAAGATTGCAACTTATAACAGCAAACTTATCCCCTTGCACAGTCAATCCTTTCTCTGTTGGAAACATTTTTATAATAAGTGAACAATCATTACCTGCAAAACTTTCAAGAGAACTTACAAAAAATCTAGAATGGTCAGTTCCCGATGAAAACAGTATATCTCGATTGTAATTGAGTCTGTTATATGAAAATAATGAGTTATTAAGTAACGGCATATTATTTTCCATATAAGAATTGTAAATCCCAACACTTACAATAGAATAAATATCTAGTGGTGATAAAAGTTTTAAAAGAGCACTATTCTTATCTAATCCCTGTAAATGTTTTGGAATATTTTCTTGATTGAAAATTTTTTGTAAATCCAAATTTCTCTCAATATATCTATTTTTAATTTCTTCAAAGGATTTATACTGAGATTCTAAAAAAAGAATTTTCAAAAGTTCAATATCTTTTTTATCCATATTTAAACAATATTTTATTTTTCTATTTTACTTACCCAATCATCTGGGACATAAAGCCAAAGTCCTGGAGTCAAACAATGATTATCTTGAAATGTTAAAAAAATTATATTTTCCTGTATAAATATTTGTTTATTTTGAATAAGATTTATTATTTTTACATTTATCTTTTTTATTATCTCTTCATTAAAATCATTGTCTAATGATACAAATAATTCTCTTTCAATTTTATTCATATCATCAAAATCGTGACCTATTTCAGTAAACAAGCCAAACTTAGTAAGTGGTCCGCCAAGTCCATGTGGACAGCCGTATTTATTTTTATTTTCATCAGTTGCATTACACCACCAACTAACTGAATTAATTACAATACCAATATTTGTCAATTTATTAATAAAATTAATAAGCCTGTCTCTAATAATAATTATGTCAATATAACCTGTTCCCACTGGATATGCCTCAAATTCTTCAATAAGCAAATTTAATTGTTCTTGTTTTTGCTTATTAAGTGTTGATATGTATGTTTTTTTTGCTGTCATGATGTAATTACTAATTTTTTGATATACGGAGTTTTCACAATAATTTCCTTTACCGCTTCATACAACCTATCCAAATCATCTTGAGTATTAAAAGCATTAATAGAATATCTCAAAAATACTTTATCATCTTGCCTCATCACAGGAATTTCGATTTTATATGTATCAAACAAATATTTTTTAAGATTTTCCGGTTCTGATGTTTGAATAGGAATACTCAACATTTGTCCTAAAAATTCTTCACTTATTGGAGAAATTGGTTTTGTATTCAGCAACTCACAAAATCGTACAGCATTTTGGCGAACTATTGTTCTACATTCCGAAGAAACTTTTTTCCAATCATGTTGCTTCATAAATTCTAACGCTTTTGGTACGGTAAGAAATGCAGAAAAATCTCGAGTCCCTTGCATTTGGTGGTAATCCAAAAATTGCGAATGTGATGGAAATGCTGCTTTATATCCCCAACTCACAATTAATGGGTCAAACAATTTTTGATACTCTTTTTTGATGTACAAAAATGAACATCCTTTTGGTGTCATCATCCATTTATGACAAGCACCCGTATAAATATCTGCTTGTATTGCAGATACATTAAGCGGAATATGTCCCGGAACATGAGCACCATCAACAATCGTCAGCAATCCTTTTTGTTTTGCAATTTCACAAATTTCTTTTACGGGAAAAATAAGTGCAGTGCTGCTGGTAATATGACTGATATAAATTGCTTTTGTTTTGTTATTATATCCGCGAAAAAAATCTTCTATAAATTTTTCTTTTGTTGTTAATGGTAGTGTGATTGGTTGACGTCTATATTTTGCTTTCTTTTTTTCGCAATAATAATTCCATGTTTTATCCAACGCACCATATTCTAAATTTGTAGAAAGAATTTCGTCTCCTTCATTTAACTCAATACTTTTTGCAATAATATTTATTGCGTAGGATGGATTTGTTACATACACAATATCATCATGATGACAGTGAATATATTCTGCTAACGCTTTTCTAGATTGTTCTAAATACTGCAATCCTGTTGTTGTAATGAATTGTGTTGGTTCAGTTTCTAACTCTCTCTGCCATTTTTGATAATCATCAAAAACCGGTTTTGGACATGCTCCAAATGCACCAAAGTTGAGATAGGTTATTTCCGGATTGAGTAAGAATTGTTGCTTGAGTGAGGATTTTTGCATAGGAATTAATTTTTAGATTGTTTTTTATTCACCAACATCACACCCATCAAAATTAACAAACCGCTAAATATTGTAAAAATTGTAATATGTTCATCAAGAAAAAGCCATGAGCCCAATAATGTAAAAAATGGTTGAATATATAAAAAAACTCCAACTTGTGAAGCAGGCATTTCGCCCAATGCTTGTGCCCAAAGTACTGTAGCAATTCCGGAACATACTATTCCTAAAAATGCTAAATACAACCAATTTTCTGTTGAAAGATGAATCACCGCTGAAATATTTTCTTGATTAAGAACAAATGGTGAAAGAATTATTGCAACAAAAATAAAAAGATATAATGTTACCATTAATGGCGGATATTGTACAATAGCTTTTTTATTTACTAATGAATACACTGCCCAAGTAAATGCACTAATGATAATAAATAAATCTCCTTTATTTTGTACAATACTCAATGATGTAAAATTTCCCTTACTGACTAATAACAGCAATCCAAAAAAAGCAGTAATAATTCCCGTAATTTGTAGAAAAGAAATTTTTTCTTTTAAAAAAAGAAATGCAAGAATGGTGAGAAAAACAGGACTTGTTCCAATTATCCAACCACTATTTGATGCACTCGTCCACTGCAACCCCGTTACTTGAACTCCTAAATGAATAGTAGAAATTATTGCAAGTATTACTACCCACGTATGTGTGCGAACTTGTATTGCAAGATTCATTTTTTTCTGAAACACAAAAATAAAAAGAAAACTTGCTCCTAAAACTTGACGAAGAAAAACCAAGGTAAGAGGTGATATTTGATGCAGAACGTTTTTTGTTGCAATAAATGATAAACCCCACGCTGCAACAGCAACAAGGGGTTTCCATGATTTCATGATTGTAACATTATCAGTAAGTTTTTTCATTTATTTAACAATGAATAATGTCTTATAATTTTTTCTGTAATTGTATGCTAATAGTAAGTTCCCCAAAATTAAAAATATTGATATTGGTAATCCCTGTTGGTCTAAAAAAGCATGTACACAAAAGATATTGAGAATGATTGGAAATATTATCACTGTAGCAAGTGTAACATACCTCCCAGAAATAAAAGCAACAGCACATAAAAATTCAATAATTTTTACAAAAGGCATTAGATATATTGAAGCAGCTAATCCTTCATTAAAAATCTTCATATTACCATGCAATTCTGGTTGTGGAAAAAGTTTAAGGAAAAATGTGATAGAGGCAAAAAGAAACAAAAGCCCCATAAGAATACGGGTAATGAGTACGGCAATTTTCATAGTATAGTAAAATTAAATGAGTTAATGATTGATGAATTATTCTAAATGCTTTAATTTTTAAATTGAATGCAATAAATACATTTTGTATTTTTTTATTTAATCTATGGAGAGGTGTCTGAGTGGTTGAAAGAGCCGGTCTCGAAAACCGGTTGGCGTTTCGGCGTCACGCGGGTTCGAATCCCGCCCTCTCCGCAAACTTATAATCAATAATATACATAATGGTTTTAACTTATGGAAAATGATAAAAGCATAACTCAATGGTTTGGTGAAAATCTCGCTGAACTTCTTTCAAAAAAAATTAAACCTATCTATAAAAATTTTGATAGCACTTCTTACATAAACACAATAAAAAAAGAATGTACACTTTTGAGTTACACTCAGAGAATAGAACTTCATGCTAATGTTTTAAAAAAACATCTACCAAGTAATTATTCTCGCTCAATAAAAATACTTATGAAAATACTTGGGGAAGAAAATCCTCATGGAACAGGAATGTTCACTAATTATTATTGGATTATGCCAATAGGAAAATTTATTGAAAACTATGGATTAGAAGATTTTGATACTTCAATAAATGCTATTGAAGAAATTACTAAAAGAAATACTGGTGAATACGCCATTCGCCCTTATATCCGAAAATATCCGAAAAAAACTATTACTATTATGTCAAAATGGTCAAAATCTAAAAATTTTCATTTGCGGAGATTGGCTTCTGAAGGAATAAGACCAAAACTACCTTGGGCAAAAAAATTAGATACATTTATAGAAAACCCAAAACCAGTTTTTCAAATTCTCGAAAATTTAATTGAAGATGATATAAAGTTTGTTCAAAAATCGGTTGCTAATAATATTACTGACTATCTCAAAGTAAATAAAGAAGCCGCCATTCAATTTATTAATACACACCGTCAATCAAATAATAAAAACACACAATGGATACTTAATTATGCAACCAGAAAAATTAAAGTGTAATAAATCAAAACAAGTGATACAACATCACATACACAATCACGCCAGTGAAAGAAACATACAACCAAATCCACAACGTTTTTTTTGCAATTTTTTTGTGTGCAGAAAAATTTCCTTTCAATGCACGAGTAAGAGTTATAATAACCATTGGAAGATTAATTGCTGCGAAAATTGTATGTGGAATCAAAAAGAAAAAATAGACATACCGAATAAATCCTACACCCTGAAATTTCACTGAACCAACATTATAATGATAAGTGAGATACGAAATTAAAAATGCAACTGAAACACAGGTTGCAGAAAGCATATACCGTTTGTGTTTTTCACGGTTTCCTTTTTTAATTTCACGAAAACCGAGAATAAGCAAAACAAAACTAGTGAAATTTAAAAACGCATTGAGTGTGGGAAGAAAAGAAAAGTCCATAGTTAAAACCGTATCTGCAATCCTATATATACATTTAATAAATCTGTGGTAGATTTTTGAACATCATATACTACTGCTCCATTGACTCTTCTGATTGAGCCCTCTTTTAAATATTCTGCTTCGTTACCAAATAAATATCGTGCTCCAAATTCCAACATTATTTCATTAGGATTTTTATCTTCTTCTTTTTTATCTACAATTCTTATCATCAACCCAGCACCACCACCATAACTAAAAGCATTATCACTTTTATTGGTAGAACTTGCAACCTCTTCTCCACCTTTTCCTTGATTTTGAATTTCCGTTGTTGTGGTAAGATATTTTAATCCGATAAGCCCTTCTATGTAGGGACGTATTATTCCTATATTTGGCTGTATTCTTAGTAATGGATGAAAAAGAAAAATATCATTCGATGTTTTTACATCAACAGTAACATCCGGAATTGTGGTGCTAAATGGTTCTTGCCGTGTTGAACTTCCATAATTTAAAAATCCTAAATCAACTCCAATTAAAATAGGAACACGTTCTGGAGCAAACCCAACGTAAAAATCCAGACCATATCCTAAACGATTAACATTTTTCTTGAAATCATTTTGTGGAAAACCAAGTGTTCCAGTAAATCCTAATCCAACATCTTTTGAAAAAAGTGCGTTGGTAAAAAACACGCAAAATACAAATAGAAATATTTTCTTCATAAAGTTTTAAGATTGTTTTTTGTAGAAAATCTGGATTCCCACTAAAAACATGTAGGAATGCATATTATTACAGTTTTGTTATTATCATCAAAATAAAAATTATTGGAATATAATAAAGTGATGCGTAAAATAATTTTCTTGCATACAACTGAGATACATTTTCTGGTTGTTGCAATGAATGATAAAAAAGCATCACTGTTCTAATAAAAAATATTCCTACTCCTAAAACTCCAATAAGATACCATACCGAAACAATTCCCACTATTGCCGGTAAAATACTTACACAAAGTAATATGATTGAATGAATGAGAACTTGTTTTCCTAATAATTTTCCTGTTGTGTCAACAACAGAAAGTATTTTATACTGTGCTGCTGCATAATCGCTTTTATACATCCACGCTAAAGCATAAAAATGAGGCATTTGCCAATAAAATACTATTGCAAAAATTGTTAATGATGAAAGTGTAATTTCATTCCGTGCTGCAGACCAACCTATAAGTACAGGTAATGCTCCGGGAATTGCTCCAACAATAGTAGAGGCAGAAGTAAGACGTTTTAGTGGTGTATATAAAAATAAATATGTTGCCAATGTTAATGCAGAAAGAAATCCTGTTAAAAAATTTATACCAAACGTTAATAATGCAATTCCACCAAGAGAAATTGCTACACCAAAAATTAAAGCGTGAAGAGAAAATATTTTTCCACTTGGTAACGGCCTTCGTTCTGTTCTTTTCATCATTGCATCAAGTTCTTGTTCTATATATTGATTAAGCACTCCTGCTCCTCCACCAACCAAAAAAGTTCCTAATCCTAATAACAAAAAGAAAGTATAGTTGAGAGAAAAAATTCCATCAGATATTGCAAGATAGGCACTCACTACAGATGTAAATACTGAAAGTCCGGTAAGTTCCGGCTTCATCAGTTTCCAATATGCTGATAGAGTTGTTCCTACCGTTTGGTCTTTTGTTTTTTCTTTCATCACAAGAAAATTATGTTCGAGATTTTTCTTCATTTTGATTTTATTTTTTAGGATTTATTTCTTTCTAACAATATTCATTTTCAACAATTTTACTAAATGTAAAACTGTTAATAAACTTGTTGCCAATGTTACTGCACCAATAGCAACGTGAGCAGTGGTAATAATAACGGATTTTTCTGTTAACACTGTTAAAGCACCAAGTGTAAATTGAATGATAATTAGACCCAACAATATTTCTGCTAAAATTTTTATACGAGAAGAAAGTGCTGAATGTTTTAATAATACTATTGATGTGGTAATTATCATGATGGTAACAACAAATCCCCAAATACGATGAAGCATGTGAATAACAATTTGTGATGGTGTAATATGCCCATCTCCTACCTCTCGCACTCGTTCCGCAATTAAATGAAGGTTATATTTTGCTAGGGATTCTTCAGAAAGTGATGGAAAAAGTTGTCCGTACGCTAAAGGAAAATCTGGAACAGCAAGACCGGAATGAGTATGTCTCATCAATGCGCCAAAAATAAGTTGAAGAAAAATCATTCCCGTAGTAATAATCGGCAACCAAAAAATTTTTGAAGTATTTTTTTCTGTTGAAGGAATTTCTGTAGAAGTAAGCCACCATCGTGAAGTAAAGAGTGCTATTGAAGATACAGCACAAAAAAATGTTTGCGCTAATGTTGCATGTGCTACAGAAATTGGTGTAGGAAGTAAAAACAATACAGTCAATCCGCCTAAAACACCTTGCACAATTACTGCACCTAATGAATAAAAGCCTAAAATTTTTAACCATTTTCTGTTATCTTTTTTCCACAACCAAATTGCAAGAATTACAGTAAGCATTCCCACAAATGATGCAATTAAACGATGGCTGTGTTCATAGACTACACCGCCAACCATTGGCGGCATTACTTGCCCGAATGAAAGAGGCCAATCAGGAACAGAAAGTCCGGAACCGGTACTAGTAACTAATCCGCCAGCAAAGATGAGAATGAATGTTGAAATTGCAGTGAAGACTGCAAAATAATGAAGTGAACGATTATAATTTTGTGTTGTTTGCATAGAATAAAAATAAAAAATCAGATGAAAAAAATTTCTGGATTCCTGCTTTTGCAGGAATGACAAAGCTCAATAATAAAAAATGCCATTTCTCACTTACTAAGAAATGGCATGTCTATAAAATTTACATTATAGTTATTTTTTTCCTTCAACAGAAAGTTGGTTTTCAACTTTTTTTACGCCTTTCACACTTTTTACAACATTGGTTGCAACACCTTTTAACTGTCCGGTTTTTGTTGAACCTTTTAATGTAACAACTCCATCTTTTGCTTCTGCATCAATTTTAGAATCTTTTAAAGATTCTGTAGCAGCAAGTTTATCTTTCACATCTTTTGCTAATGTTGCATCAGCATTGTTTGAACTTCCTTCAACCGAAAGTTTGTTATCAACACTTTTTACACCTTCAACGCTTTTTGTTACATTGGTTGCAACACCTTTTAGTTGTCCTGTTTTTACAGAACCAGTGAGAGTAACAACTCCGTCTTTTGTTTCTACGGTAATTGCTGCATCTTTTAATGAACCAGTAGTTGCTAATTTTTCTTTAACATTTTTTGTTATTGTTGCATCATCAACTTTTGCAACAGTTTCAGTTTTTTCATTTTTGGCTTTTTCATTTTTTGCCTTTTTTCCTTGTGCATTTACTGATGCAACAAGAAACACGCAAAGCAAGAGCGTAATGAGGTTTTTCATAAAAATTTTTCCTTAGAAAAAAATGATAAATAATTGTGATTTATTTAATAATGTACTTCTTTTCGCTTCTAAAATCAATGTAAGTTATAACGCTAACATTGCCGGATTTTCTAACATTTTTTTCAAATCTTGTAAAAATTTTGCACCTACTGCACCATCAATAACACGATGGTCTGAAGAAAGTGTTAATTTTAAACGATGTCCAACAACGATTTGTCCTTTTTCAACAACTGGTTTTTCTATAATAGAACCAACGGCTAAAATTGCTCCTTCTGGTGGATTGATGATTGCCGTAAAATTTTCTACATCAAACATTCCCAAATTACTAATGGTAAATGTGCTTCCTTGAAATTCTTCCGGCTTTAATTTTTTCTCGCGAGCTTTGGTAGCAAGTTCTTTTACTTCAAAAGAAATTTCTGCAAGTCCTTTCATATCTGCATTGCGAACAACGGGTGTAATTAATCCATCTTCCAATGCAACGGCAACTCCAACGTGAACATCTCCATATTGAACAATTTTTTCTCCCATAAACGAGGCATTCACCATCGGATGTTTGCGAAGTGTTAACGCAACGGCTTTCACAATAATATCATTGTAACTAATTTTTACTTCTTCAGTAGAGTTTAATGATGTGCGAAATTCTATTGCACGTTTCATATCTACTTCTACAGTGATGTAAAAATGTGGTGCTGTATTTTTGCTTTCTACCAAACGTTTAGCAATTGTTTTTCGCATCATTGATACAGGAACTTCTTTTGTTTGGCGAGATGCAACAACGGATTTTGTAAATGATGGGGATTTTCCAACAAGTGATTCTACATCGCGTTTTACTACTCTTCCCATGGGACCTGAACCGCTGACTGATGTTAAATCTATTTTATTTTCTTCTGCAATTTTTTTTGCGAGTGGTGATGCTTTAACGCGAGAATCTCCATTAGCATACGTAGTAATTTCTTTTTGCGGAGTTTGTGAAGATGATGTTTCTGTTTTTTCTTCTTTTTTAGGAGATGGTGTTGTGGATTTTTCTTCAGCAAGTAATGCAGAAATATCTTCTCCTGCTTTTCCAATAATGACTAATGGTTTTCCAACGCCAATTCCTTCTCCTTCTTTTGCAAAGAGTTTAAGGATAACACCAGAATCGTACGCTTCTTGCTCCATATCTGCTTTATCAGATTGTATATCAGCAAGAATTTCTCCTTGTTTAATAGATTCGCCTTCTTTTTTTCGCCATTTCAAAATGACTCCTTCTTCCATGGTGTCACTTAATTTCGGCATTAACATTTTTGTTGCCATATTTTTAACTATGATTTATATGATTAGATAATTGTCTTAAACTATGATTAAATGATTAACATGATGTTTTCATTTTTCCATCGATAGATTCTTTAAATATCATGAAATAATTTGTAGAGAGATTTTCTAATTCTTTCTCTTTTTTCAATTCCAATGATTTATTTATAGATTCCAACAATGAAATTAACATTCCAGAAATAACAAGATAAATATTATATTCACTTGAATTCATTTTTAATGTCTCATCAATAAAACCTTGATAGTATTTAATTACTGTTCCAATATTTGAATGTAACAAATCAGAAGAAAAACTATAATTTGTTTTGTATTGTATGTCTAATTCCTTATTCACTTCTAAGAACATGTCACTTGTGCTCTTCCCATGCCATAATGTCCCTTTAGTTTTTTTCTCTTTAAATTCCTCTTTAATTTTTTGTGCTTGCTGTGGAGAAATTTTTTCGAGTTTTTCTAGTTCTGCAAAAATTTCTTGTTCATTTTTAATTTCGCCTACCATATAGTCCACAACATCATCAGACAATATCCCATTTCTTAAATATCTTATTACATCAACTAGCTTTAATCCATACCTCAGCATTTGAATATAATATAAATGTTTACTTTCGTTGGCATATTTATCCATATGCAAAATTTTAATCCAAATTTCAAACAAAGACCTTGACAAAATAAAAGCATCTTCTTCAAATTCTTTTTCCAATAAAAGTATCATTGCTTGACTTGTACGAATATACTTTATTAGAAAAAATACCTTAAAAAGATGGAGAATATTTTCTTTTTCTAACTCTTCGTAAAAATTCTTTTCCGGTAAAAGATTTTCTGCTGTTTTTAGTAACTCTAAAGTAAATTCTTTTTGTTTATTATTTTGCATTTCTATATAATTTTTAAGGAACGGATTTGCATCCGTTCCTACAAACATCTTTAACAAAAAAACTCACAACTGAAAACTGATAACTGAAAACTAATAACTGATAACCCAAACTTACCATTCTTTTTTAAACCAACTTGCTTCTGCGTAATAGGGTTTTGTTAGTGCTTCTAATTGTTTCATTTTCTTTTGTGAAAATGGTTGAAAGTTTTTTGCTATTTGTACATTTTCTTCCAATTCTTTTAGTGTGGAAATTCCAACAATAACTGTACTTACCGGTAATGTGAGAACGTATCCCATTGCTTGCTCCATTGAGGTAATACCATTTTTTTGAAAAATTCTTCCTCGTGCTGGAACTTTCATTCCGATGATTGCCATTTTTTTCTTCACTGCAATTGGCAATACAGTATCAATAAATGATGCCTCATGTTTATCGGCAGCATTGAGTGCTAATAAAATAGAATCAAATGGATATTGCTCTATTCCTTTTTTCAAAATCAATGGGTCTCGATGTCCGGTAATACCAACAAAGCGGACAATTTTTTCATCACGTGCTTTTTCCATTGCTTTGATTGCACCATCTTTTGAAAAAATTTTATCTACATCATTTTGTGTGCGAACATTATGTAATTGCCATGTATCAATATGGTCTGTTTGCAAATTTTTGAGTGATTGTTCCAACAAACGCATGGAATCATCATAACTTCTTTCATGTGTTTTTGTTGCAAGAAAAACTTCTTTGCGTCGGGTTTTCATTACTTCACCGATGTATGTTTCGCTCATTCCATACCATGCGGCAGTATCTATATAATTCACACCTAAATCAATCGCTCGATTTATAATGGCAACTGCTTCATCTTTTTTTCCATCTTCTTCCAATGTTGCTTGTCCACCAAGACTGAATAAACATACATCGTGTCCTGTTTTCCCAAGCGGACGTGTTGGCATTTGTTGTGTTTCTTTTGCAAATATTTGAAGTGAATTTGCAATACTTAATAGAGCAGTACTTCCAACAACTGCTTTTACAAATTTTCTTCGTGAGATTTGATTTTCGTTTTTCATATTGTTTTTATATTTTTTTAAACAACTGAAAACTGTAATTGAATGTTTGTCTTAAACTATGATTATAATGATTGAATGATGACTATGATGTTTTGCCACAGATTGCACTGATGAACACAGATTTTTTTAAACTCACAACTGAAAACTGATAACTCGCAACTACTTATACAACACTCTCTTCACCGCATCAATTACTTTTTTGGAACTTGGCATTGCTTCGTGTTCTAAATTTTCTGCATACGGCATAGGAATATCTGCTCCATTTATTTTTTCTACTGGTGCATCCAAATAATCAAAAGCGTGTGTGTAAATGCGATGGGCGATTTCTGTTCCAACACTTGCAAAGGGCCAAGAATCTTCTACAATTACACAGCGATTTGTTTTTTTCACCGAGTTAATAATCAACGGTTCATCAAGTGGACGCAATGTTCGTGGGTCAATAACTTCTGCTTCAATTCCTTCTTTTGCTAATTCTTCTGCAGCATCTAAAGCAACTTTCACCATTTTTGTCCACGCAATAATTGTTACATTTTTTCCTTCTCGTTTTATATCTCCTGCTCCGATTGGAATTGTGTATTCTCCTTCAGGAATTTCTCCTTTGATACCGTACATCAATTCGCTTTCCAAAAATATTACGGGATTATCATTGCGGATTGCGGTTTTCAACATTCCTTTTGCATCATAGGGTGTAGATGGTGTCATCACATACAGTCCGGGAACATGTGCAAGCATGGATTCCAATGCTTGGGAGTGTTGTGCTCCTAACATGTGTGCTGGTCCGTTGGGTCCGCGAAATACTATAGGACATTTAATTTGTCCTGCAGACATGTAATGTATTTTTGCTGCGTGATTAAAAATTTGGTCAAACGCAAGGATGGCAAAATTCCATGTCATCATTTCTACGATGGGACGTAATCCGGACATTGCTGCTCCGATTCCGAGTCCGGCAAAACCGGCTTCGGTAATTGGTGTATCGATGACGCGTTTATCTCCGAATTTTTTCCACATTCCTTGTGTTACTTTGTACGCTCCGTTGTATTGGGCTACTTCTTCTCCCATGATGAATACATTTGGGTCGCGTTCCATTTCTTCTACCATTGCTTGGTTGAGTGCTTCTCGTATTTGTACTGTTGGCATTGTTTTTTTAGTTATTAGTTTTGAGTTTTCAGTTGTGAGTTTTAAAAAGATTACAAAATTTACTAATTAT
>CALETH010000097.1 GCA_937920105.1 uncultured Bacteroidota bacterium | reverse complement strand
GATGCCCGATTAAAACATTCGGGCATGACAAAAAGATTTTTTACTCTTTACCTTTTTTCATCCCGAATTTCTTTTCTTCGTTATCGATTTTTAACACAGTACCATCTTCTAACTCTCTACTTATAGCTTTGTAACCACCGGAAACAACTTCTTTTCCCTCTTCAAGTCCTTTGGTAATTTCTACATATTCATCATCACTAATTCCTCGTTCCACAGAAATCATTTTTGCTTTTCCATTATCATTTAAAAAAACTACTTCAGTTGGTTTATCACTTTTCTTTTTATTGTTAGATTTTTCTTCTGAATTTTTATTAGAAGATTCTTCCTTCTTTTCATCTTTTGATGCACGAATAGTTACACTTTGAATTGGAACCGCAAGTACATTTGCTCGTGTTTCTGTTTCAATATCCGCCGTCATAGACATTCCTGGAAGAAGTGTAATATTTTTATCGAGCACTCGAATTTTTACTTCAAAATTTGTTACTTCTTCTTGTGTTCCCAAACCTTTTGTTGTTGCAGTATTAGCAATTTCATACACAATACCTTTAAGTTTTTTTTCTTGATAAGCATCAACCGTAATGCGAGCAGTATCACCAACAGAAATGAGAACAATATCATTTTCTCCAACATTCACACGGGCTTCCATTTTTGCAAGGTCTGCCACAGTCATAATTTCTGTACCTTGGGTAAAACTGCTTCCGCTCACACGTTCGCCAAGTTCAGATTTTAATGCAGAAATTGTTCCATCCATTGGAGCGTAAATTGTTGTTTTCGCTAAACTTTCTTTTGCATCTTTCAATGATGCTTCTGCTTGTGCAACTCCGGCTCTTGCGGATTCGTATTGTGCTTGTGCAACAGATGAATTAGTTTTTGCAGTAATAAATTCTTGTTCGGAAATTAATTTTTTCTGATACATTTCATTTGCTCTGCTAAATTCTGATTGTACTTTTTCCAATGTTGCAGATTGTAATGTGAGATTTGCTTTTGCAGAAGATAATGCTGCATTAGAACGTTCTACTTGCGCCAGATATTGGTCTGCTTTTATACGAACCAATAAATCTCCACGTTTTACTTTTTCACCTTCTTTTACAGGAAGTTCAGTAATTTCTCCACTTACTTCAGCATTAATTTTTACCATGGTTTCCGGTTGGATTTTTCCTGAAGCAGCAACTTTTTGTGTAATGGTTTTTCGTTGAATTTTTTCGGTTTGCACAGAAATAATTTTTTCTTTATTTCCACCAAAAACTACAACGAGAACTAAAATAAGAACAACTGCTCCTATTCCAGAAAAAAGATAGATTTTCTTTTTTGATTTTTTAGATTTGTTAGACATAGAGTTTATAACCTTTTGTTTATGATTGTGAAAAAATATTATATCCAATTTCGTCATTCCCGCATGTTTTTAGCGGGAATCTAATAACACTATTTTTAAAACAACTGGATTCCCGCTTTCGCGGGAATGACTTTCTTCATGATTCATTTTTTTATTTCATCAATACTTTTCTGAACCAATAACATACTTCAATTGATATTTTGCAAGAAGATAATCGTACGAAGCATTCACTTTATTACTTACGGCTTGTGAATAATTTGATGTTGCTACTAACAAATCTAAATATGTTCCAGAACCGAGAGAATATTTTTCTTCAGCAATACGACGCTCTTCTTCTGCAGAACGTAAGCCCTTTTGTGAAACTTCAAATTGTTTATAAGCAGATTCTAAATCCAACAACGCTTTTTTTACATCGACTTGTACTTCACGAATTTTTTGTTGTAATTGCTCATCAGCATTATCTAAACGAAGCGTTGCAAGTTGAGTTTGCGTACTTGTTTGAAATCCATTAAACAATGGAACACTCAATGTTACCCCATACGTAAGTGTTTTGTTATCAGAAATTTTTGATAATTCTTCGTTAGAAAAATTATATCCAAGGTTTGCCGATAATGATGGAAAATGTCCGCTGCGAGCAATCATCACATCACTTTCTGCAGAATTTTTTGCAAGAATAGATGATTGATAATCTGAACGAAATGATAATGATTGTTTCACTACTTCTTGATAATTCGCATATTTATTTTTTAATTCTTCATAATCATTATTATCAACTTCTTTCACAACAGACTCATCCATAAATTCATATTCTTGTGCAATATCTAACGAAAGTAAAAATTGTAAATCCGTTTTTGCATTGTTGTACGCATTTTGAGAACGGATGAGCGAAAGTTCATCACTTGCTGTTTGCACTTGTTGACGGTACACATCAGCAATGGCAACTGCACCAACTTTATTGGATTCAGTAATTCGTGCTAATTGTTGCTGACTTCGTTTTAACAATTCTTCGTTAGATTTTACTAATGAGGCATTTCGTAACACTTGCAAGTAACGACGTTGTGTTTCAAAAACAATTCCTTGACGTGTTCGTTCCAAATCATATTGAGATGCAGAAGAATTTGCATTGGCTTTACTAATTGTAGAATAATTGGAAAGGTCAAACACTGACATCCGAGCAGACAAACCAGCAGAATATCCTTTATTAGTATTGGTAAGAATTGGTGTTGTTGTTTCTGTTGAACTCCATCCAGCATTTGCATTCAAACTCGGTAACAACTGTCCGTAGGAAGAAAGCACCGTACTTTTTTGACCTTCAACGGTATTTTGTGCACGAATCACATCAATATTTTTTTGCAGTGCAAGTTCTATGGATTGCTGCAAAGAAAGATTTTGTGTTTGTGCAAATAAAGAGTGAGCAAAAAACAAACTGATAACTGCACAGCAAAGTTGGTAACGCTTCATACAATAAATCTCCAAAATAAGTGAAACAAAAATATGTTATTTATGACGTTAGAAAGATAGGAAAAGTTTCATTGAAAAGTTGTGCTTTTAATTCAATAAAACATCTCTTATTATAATAGAGTAAAATTTTAACCATGATTAGAGGATTTTAAGATGTACCATGATTTTATAATTAGTAATTTTATATTTTTTAAATGAAAACTTTTTTATTTCAATCTTATATTCAAATTTTATGAAAAAATTTCTCTTCTCTTTTTTGTTTCTTGCAAACACACTGTATTCACAAATACTTAATGAACTCATCCAACCAATTCATTTCACTACAGAAAAAACGGATACACTTCTTCTCAGTGATATTTTTTTTGCTTATGATTATGATGTAAAATTTTCGGAGCATCAATATATTAATATTATTCATCAAAAATATAATAATATAATTATTCTCACACCAAAACATGAAAGTGATGGATTAACTCTTCTTAATTTTTCACATCAAGAAAAAGAATACTCTATTCCCATTTTCATTCATCAACAAAAAAAATATATTTTCACTTACACACCACAAAAACCGGTAGAAAAAATTCAACTCTTTGGAAATTTTAATAATTGGAATAGAGAAAATTTGCCAATGTTTGATGATGAAAATACAGGAACATATTCAACACAATTATTTTTAAAACCCGGAAGATATGAATACAAATTCTTTGTCGATGGTGAAGAAATTCTTGACCCGAAAAATCCATCACAAGTTCCTAACGGATTAGGTGGATTTAATTCCGTTCTCACTATTGAACAACCACATCCGGAAAAGACCTATCTTCATATTTTGGGTAAGAAAGATTTTAAAGATTCTCTTATTTTTTCTTTTGAATACGAACGAGAAAAACAAAATGCACCTTTACAACATTCTGATATTATCGCATTGTTTGATAATCAAAAAGTTTCAACAAAATGTATTCGCATAAAAAAAAATCAAATAGATATTGTTATTACTAAATCATTTATCCTTTCATATTCTACACTTCGCATTGCTGTTACACAAAACAATCATTCAACAAATATTCAAACAATTTTTCTTCACAAAGAAAATTTTTCTTGGCACGATGCAATAATGTATTCTCTTGTTACTGATAGATTTTTTGATGGAGATACAACAAACACTAAACCAATTTCACATCCACAACTTTTACCACCAGCAAATTATAATGGCGGGGATTGGAAAGGTATTTTGCAAAAAATTACTGAGGGATATTTTGATTCTTTAGGAGTGAATGTGTTATGGATTTCCCCAGTAAATGAAAATACTAATAACGCATTTCCTGAATATCCACCGCCACATCGCTATTACGCTGGTTATCACGGATATTGGCCCACACACCAAACACAAGTAGAAGAAAAATTTGGAACAATGGAACTTCTCAAAAAACTTATTACCACCGCACATCAACACAATATTAAAATATTATTAGATTTTGTTGCTCACCACGTTCATGAAGAACATCCATATTATCAACAACACAAAAATTGGTTTGGAACACTTGAACTTCCCGATGGAAGAAAAAATTTGCGAATGTGGGACGAACATCGACTCACCACATGGTTTGAACCATATCTCCCTTCTTTTGATTACACAAGTTCACAAGAAGCGTTGGACACAATGACGAGCAATGCTGTATGGTGGTTGAAAGAAACTAACGCAGATGGATTTCGACATGATGCAGTAAAGCACATTCCGAATATTTTTTGGAGAACGCTCACAAAAAAAATCAAAACAGAAATTGAAATTCCACAACACAAAAAAATTTATCAAATCGGAGAAACCTTTGGAAGTTATGAGTTGATTCATTCTTACGTTAATAACGGACAACTTTCTGCTCAATTTAATTTTAATTTATATGATGCTGCAATTTCAACATTTCTTAATTCCAACATGTCATTTCAGTTTTTAGATGATGAATTAAAAAATTCGTTTTCTATGTACGGAGTAAATAATTTGATGGGAAATATTATGGATAGCCATGACAAAGTACGTTTTCCTGCACTTATAGAAAGCGATGCAAATGGTGATGCCGGAGAAATTGCGTGGACAAATCCACCAAAAATAGATAGCCCGCAAACCTATCAAAAAACATTACAATATCTCTATTACTTACTAACAATTCCGGGAATTCCCACTATTTATTATGGAAATGAAATTGCTCTCACTGGTTCTTCTGACCCTGATAACAGAAGAATAATGAGATTTGAAACTCAACTTTCGCAAAAAGAAAAAACAATGTTAGAAGAAACAAAAAAAATTATCTCCCTCAGAAAGAATCACTCTGCATTACGATATGGAGATTTTCAAACACTCTTAGCAAATCAACAATGTTACGCCTATCTCCGTTCCGATATGGATGAGCGGATTTTAGTTGCTCATAATAAAAGTGGAATTTCACAAACAATTACAGTATCACTCCCTCATCTTTACAAAATCCAACAAGCAAAAAATCTTTTAGAAAAAGAAAATATTTCTACAAAAAATAATTCTGTAAAAATTACTCTTCCACCGTTTGCTAGCAAAGTTTTTCTTGTGAAATAAATAGCAAAAATATTTTTCATATATTATACATCATCATTATAAATTTTTATTTAAGGAATTATTTTTATGCAAAAAATTCAAAAACGTTCATGGGCAGAACCATTCAAAATAAAAATGGTGGAACCCTTGAAAATGACAACTCCCGCAGAACGACTCAACGCTATTACTGAAGCAGGTTATAATACTTTCCTTCTCAAATCCGAAGATGTCTACATTGATTTATTAACAGATAGCGGAACAAACGCTATGAGTGATTATCAATGGGCAGGTATGATGTTGGGAGATGAAGCATACGCGGGCAGCAAAAATTATTATCACCTTGAAGAAAATATTCAAAAATATTATGGATATAAATATCTTGTTCCAACACATCAAGGGCGTGGTGCAGAAAATCTCATTTCGCAAATTCTCATTAAACAAGGAGATATTGTTCCGGGAAATATGTACTTCACCACTACACGATTGCATCAAGAATTAGCCGGCGGAACATTTGTTGATATTATTATTGATGAAGCCCATGATTCACAAAATCTTCATCCATTTAAAGGAAATGTTGATATTCAAAAATTAGAAAATGTGATAAAAAAACATGGAGCAAAAAAAATTGCTTATATCACACTTGCTGCAACGGTAAATATGGCTGGTGGACAACCGATTTCTATGGAAAATTTGCGACAAGTAAAAAATCTTGCATCACAACACAATATTAAAATTATTTTAGATGCAACCCGTGCTATAGAAAATGCTCATTTTATTAAATTGCGAGAAAAAGGATATGAACAAAAATCCATTGCAGAAATTTTAAAAGAAATGTGTTCTTATACAGATGCTGCAACAATGAGTGGAAAAAAAGACTTATTAGTGAACATTGGCGGATTTCTTGCATTGAATGATTATGATATTTTTGAAGAAGCACGAAACATGGTGGTGATTTACGAAGGTCTTCACACGTACGGCGGACTTGCTGGTCGTGATATGGAAGCAATGGCTCGCGGAATTGAAGAAGCTGTTCAAGAAGAACATATCAAAGCACGAATTGGACAAGTAGAATATGTTGGTGAACGATTAAAAAGTTTTGGGATTCCAATTGTGCAGCCAATTGGTGGACATGCAATTTTTCTCGATGCAACAAAATTTCTTTCTCATCTAAAACAGTTACAATTTCCCGCACAAACTCTTGCTGCAGAATTATATTTAGATTCCGGAATCCGGACGATGGAACGTGGTATTGTTTCTGCCGGACGTAACAAAGAAACTGGAGACCATCACTATCCAAAATTGGAACTTGTACGCCTCACATTTCCACGCCGTGTTTATACACAAGCACATTGTGATGTTACTGTAGAATCCGTTGTTTCCGTTTTCGAGCAACGAGAAAAAATTAAAGGATTACAAATGGTGTACGAACCAAAATATTTACGGTTCTTCCAAGCACGTTTTGAAAAATTGAGTTAAAAAAATAAAAGGGACAGATTTGCATACCCGCATAAGCGGGACAAGTCCGTCCCTACTAAATTCTGACTTCTGATTACTTAAAACTACTTCAACAATATCATCTTTTTGATTTCCGTAATTTTTCCTGCTGTTAACTTGTAAAAATACATTCCGCTCGAAAGTTTACTTCCGTCAAATTTTACTTGATACATTCCTGCTTCTTTTTCTTCATTTACCAATGTGGCTACTTCTTCTCCAAGAATATTATACACTTTGAGTGTTACAAATCCATTTGTTGGGAGTTGATAATTAATGGTTGTACTTGGATTAAATGGATTGGGAAAATTTTGGTTTATTTGTACTATTGTTGGTAGAAAATTTATTTCTACTTCTTTACTGTGACTTACTTTTCCATCATTATCTATTTGTTTTAATCGATAAATATTTTTTCCACCAATAATATTTTTATCGACAAATGTATAATTTTGTTGTTCGTTGCTATTTCCATTTCCGGCTACAAATCCTACCTTTTTCCAACCACCCCTTGCGTCCCCTCCTTCATAAGGAGGGGAAACAGGGGAGGTTTTACGTTCAATTTCAAATCCATAATTATTCTGCTCTGTGGATGTTGACCAATTTAACATTACAGTACCATTTTTTGATGTTGCGGTAAAATTTGTTAATGATACGGGAAGAAATATTCCTGTATTATCCCATGCAAATGCTCCTCCAGCAAAATTGTTATCAATGGCTTGTACGCCCCAATAGTATGTTTGACCTGTAGTGAGTTTTAAGGTCCATGTGGTATCATGGTTTGCGTTACCAATTTGTACTATTCTACGATAACCATTGGTAACATTAGACATTGGACTTTGGTTATTTATTCCGTTTGGAGTGGTGCCAACTACAAGATTATAGGTTAAACCACGGTTTGCTGCACCGGGTTGGTTGGTGTCGGTGGCACGGTTCCAACGAAAATTTAATGTGGTATCACTAATTACTGTAGCAACAAGACTTGTTGGTGGGGTGGGTAATGTATTGGCATTATTTAAATTATTACGATAAATTTTAGAAATACTACCAGCACCAGAATTACCTGCTAATAAAATATCCAAATCACCATCATTATCATAATCTCCAAATACAACTGAACCATCACTTACCCCTTGCAAACCTGCATCAATCTCAGTAAATGTATCATTCCCACTGTTACGGTAAATTTTACTAATGGAAATTCCAGAGTTATTTGGAATTCCTGTAATGATAAAATCTAAATTACCATCATTATCATAATCTCCCCATGTTGCAGAACTATAATTTACACCTGGCAAACTTACATTGAGTGTGTCAAATATACCATTAGTATTTTTATAAATTTTAGAAATTTTACTAGAACCATCATACCCTGTTAAGAGAATATCCAAATCACCATCATTATCATAATCTCCAAATACAACTGAACCATTTTCAATACCAATCAATCCAGCATTTATATCTGTAAAAACTTCATTTCCATCATTACGATAAAGTTTAGAAATTCGAGAATTACCATCAAATCCTGTTAAGAGAATATCCAAATCACTATCATTATCATAATCTCCAAAAATAGAAGAACTATTAGAAATACCAATCATTCCTACATTAATATTAGTAAAAATATTGTTTCCATCATTACGATAAATTTGAGCAATATTATCACCTGTTACAAGAATATCTAAATCACCATCATTATCATAATCTCCAAAAATAAATGAGGAGTTAGAAAGTGCTGGTAAACCAGGAGCAATGTTTGTAAAAGCAGTGCCTCCATTATTACGATAAATTGCACTAAAATTTGGACCACTTGTAAAACCAGATACAAGTATATCTAAATAACTATCACTATTATAATCTCCAAATATTGCAGAACCTGCATACACTCCTGTTAGCCCCAACCCATTAGCTTCAGAAAATGTAGAGTTTCCATTATTACAGTAAAGTTTGGTAATTTCTATCCCACTATTATCACCTGTTATTAAAATATCTAAATCGCCATCATTATCATAATCTCCCCATGTTACTGAACTATAAGAAACTCCAGAAAGCCCTGCAGAAATATCAGAAAAATATGGTAATGTTGTTACAGATTGTACTGGACTATCAATACTTGTACCAGTATTATTAACAGTACGAACACGAATACTATACTCCGTATTAAGAGACAAACCTGTAACAAGAATCGTAGTATCACTACCAACATCTTTATTATTATACCCTGGTATAAAAGTGTTAAAACCATCTGTAGTAATATCAATTTGATATGTTGCATTTCCATTACCACTTTTATTCCAACGAATTCTAAATTGATTTGTTGTAATACTATCCACAAAAAATGTGGTTGATGCTGAAGGTAAAGTTAGTACTTTTTGTGTTGCTGAATTATTAGAAACCCAGTTACTTCCATAAGTTCGCACACGATAATAATAATAAGTATTTGGTTGAAGCAAGGTAATATTCCAACCCATATTACTACCAGCATCTAAATTATTATATCCAGAAACAAAATTTGTAAACAAACTATCAACAGCAACATCTAATTTGTATTGACCTGTTCCACTCCAGTTTGCTGTAAAACTTGTTGTTATAACATTTATTGCTGGAGTACTAACAGGTGCTGTTATAATTGGTATACTGGTTGCTCCAAAACCACCACCAACAAAACAATTATCAATGGCTTGTACACCCCAATAATAGGCCTGATTTGATGGAAATTTTAAAGTCCATGCTGTATCATGATTTGTATTGCCTAATTGAACCACTCTTCTAAACCCGCTGAGTATATTAGACATTGGACTTTGATTATTACCTGTAGCAATGGAAGTACCAATATAAAGATTATATGTCAACCCTTTATTAGCAGTACCAGTTTGGTTAGCATCTGTTGCTCGGTTCCAACGAAAAACAAATGTAGTATCGTTCTCTTTGCTTGTAAAAAGATTTGTTGGAGCAGATGGGGCAGTATTAGTTGCTGCAGAGGTAGTTGTATATAATTGGCTAAATGAATTGCCTCCGTTATTTCCTGTAAGAAAAATATCTATGTTGAAACCGCTTCTTCTTCCTAAAGCCAGAGAACTTTGATATACATTAGTGCTCAATCCACCATTATTACCAATATAAGTAAATACATTTGAATTATTTTGATAAATTTGAGTAAGACCAGTAGTACCATTGGTAGTTCCTGTTAATATTATATCTAAATCACCGTCAATATCATAATCTGCAAATACCACTGAACTTTGATACACTCCAGTTATAGCAGCATTGATATCAGTAAAAGTATTATTTCCATTATTACGATAAACTTTACTTACAGCATTGGTACCATTTGTTGTACCTGTAAGAAGAATATCTAAATCACCATCATTATCATAATCTCCCCATACTGTTGAACTTTGGTAGACACCAACTAAATTTGCATTTACTGTATCACTTGCAAAGAAATTTCCGTTAGTGTTACGATAAATTTTACTAATACCGGTTTGAGTGTTAGAATTACCAGTAAGCAAAATATCTAAATCACTATCATTATCATAATCTCCAAATGCAACCGAACTTTGATACACATTGGGTAACACTATGTTAATATCGATAAATGTATCACTTCCGGAATTACGATAAATTTTTGTTGTTCTTAGTGTACCCGTATAACCTGTCAGTAAAATGTCCAAATCACCATCATTATCATAATCTCCCCATGCAACGGAACTATAATAAACACCAACTAATCCGGCATTAATATCAGTAAATGTACTATTTCCATTATTACGATAGATTTTGCTAACAGCAGTAGTTCCATTAGTTGTCCCTGTAAGGAGAATATCTAAATCACCATCATTATCATAATCTCCCCACGCAACAGAACTTTGATAGACACCTATTAAATTAGCATTAACTGTGTCACTAGCAGAGAATGTACCAGATTGACGATAAATTTTGCTAACACCGGAAGTACCATCATTTGTTCCAGTCAATAAAATATCTAAATCACCATCATTTTCAACATCCCCCACCATCACAGAGCCTTGACGAACTTGTGGTAAACTTAGGTTTTGTGTTGCAAATTGAGAGAATGTTTTTTGGGTTATAAAAAACATTACTAAAAAAACAAAAACTGTGGTAAAACGATATTGAAACATAAATCCTCCAAGTTATATAATATTTTAGTATAGTATAGTATAATATAAATGTCAATACGAAAAAATACCAAATATCACTCCAGCACTCATAGTAACTCCATCTGCTTTTAATTTTTCCGGAACTCCAAGAATTTCATCCTTACCATCCAATTTCCATGTTGGAGAAAACATCATCGGATAACCAACGCCAACTCGTACTTGTAACCATTTCAATATTGCATATTCTATATTCAAATTTGGATTAAATGTGAAAAATGAGCCATTTAAGTTTTTTGTATAATATGTTGCTGGAATATCATTTTTATAATCATTCCACACATTATCCCAATGACGAGTTGTGCCAGTATTTTTTTTGAGTGTAATATTTACTCCACCACCACCAAAAGTAAAGCCAGCAGCAATATCTAATTTAGGAACAACTGTTACCACATAATCCATTAAAAAACCACTGTAAGAAATATTGTATTCTACATTGGGATTTGTTTTTTTTCCACCAATACCAAAACCACCAATTCGTACGTTAGGAAGAAAACCTATGTACGCATATCCCACACCGCCAAGTAAATACATTGGCTCTGTTCCAAGTGTTGGTATGTTAGAATTTTTTAAAATGGTATTCATTTCTTCATTCTTGAAAAACCCAAGCATTGGAACAACTCCCCCTGCACCTCCAAATTTTTGTATCGCCATTGTTTGGGGTGATTCTTCTTGAAATTCATCGTTTTGAGAGAAAAGAAAATTTTGTGTAAAAATAAAAATTGATATAAAAAAGATTTTTTTCATGATTACTCCTAAAAATATTTTGAAAGATACATAAATTTACAAAAAATGCAATAATGATTACAAAAGTTTTTAAAACTTTTGTAATCTCTTTGATGGACACAACATATTCATCACACACACATCACATTTTGGTTTTCGTGCAATACAGGTTTTTCTTCCATGCAAAATTATTGCATTAGAAAAATAATACCATTCTTTTTGTGGAAGAATTTCCATTAAATCTTGTTCTATTTTTTCCGGATTAGTGTGTGTTGTTAATCCTAATCTATAAGAAATTCTTTTTACATGAGTATCCACCACAACTCCGTACGCAACATTATAGATTGCTCCTAAAACACAATTTGCTGTTTTTCTTCCCACTCCGGCAAGTGCAGTTAATTCTTCCATTGTTTGTGGAATTTTTCCGTTGTGTTTTTCTACTAGTGCTTTGCAACATTCAATAATATTTTTTGCTTTGTTTTTATAAAATCCCGTAGAACGAATAAGTTCTTCTAATTCGGAAATATTTGCATTACTAAAATCTTGTGCAGTTTTATATTTCTTAAATAAATTTGGTGTTACGAGATTTACTCGTACATCAGTACATTGTGCAGAAAGAATTACTGCTACCAATAATTGTAATGGATTGGAATAATGCAGTGCTGTTGCTGCTTCGGGAAATTCTTTGCGAAGAATTTTGAGAATAGTTTTTGCGTGTTGAGGTAGGTTTTCTTTTTTCATTGATGTCGTCCAAGATTTGTCAAGTTTTCAATCCGCTGTGGCGGATTGACAAATCTAAAAATTACAAAAAAGCCCCAGTAATTGGGGCTTAAAATTTTTATACTTCCGTGCACCCAGAAGGACTCGAACCTTCAACCCACTGATTAAGAGTCAGTTGCTCTACCAATTGAGCCATGGATGCAATTTCTAAAATAAAAAGGGATGACTTGTCAAGTTTTTTAAAACTTGACAAGTCTAACTCAAAAATTTATTGCGGATTTTGTGTTGGCTGTTGTTGTGGAACTTGTGCTGGTGGAATCGTTGCTGGCTGAGATTGTGCTGGTGCGCCATTTTGCATTACACTTTCACCACTTTTTGTTTTATTGGGTAAGAAAAACATATTAATTACCACTGCTAAAATTATAAAGGCAGTAGCAAGATAGGCAGTTCCTTTTGTTAAAAAATCCGATGCTTGTCGCACTCCTAACATAGAACCAATTCCGCTTCCACCAAAACTTGCAGAAAGCCCTGAACCTTTATTTTGAATCAAAATGATAAGAATCAGCAATATGCTGATGATGATTTCGAGAATAACAAGAAATGTGAACATAGTTTTTTCCTTCTAGATAATTGTGAATAATAAATTTCTCAATGTTGATTTCGGCTGCGCTCAATCAACTTTAACGATTAATTTCTAAAATTTCGTATTTAATAATTCCTGCAGGTGCTTTTACTTCTATAACATCTCCCACAACTTTTCCCATCAAACTTTTCCCAATTGGTGATGTTACGGAAATTTTATCTTCTTCAAAATTTGCTTCTTCCGGAGAAACAAGTGTGTACTTTACTGATTTATTAATTTTGAGATTTTTTAATTTTACTACAGAAAGAATATACACCTTATCATTGGGTAAATCTTTACTTTCTATCACGCGAGAACGTGAAAGCGTAGTTTCTAATTTACTAATTTTATATTCCAAATGCTGTTGGGCTTCTTTTGCAGCATCATATTCTGCATTTTCGCTTAAATCACCATGTCCACGTGCTTCTGCAATTTTTGCTGCCATTTCAGCACGTCCGTTTAATTTTAAATCTCGCAATTCATTTTCTATTTCCATGTAACGTTCGCGAGTTAAGTAAACGATGTTGTTGGTATCACTCATATTCTTTTCTATCCTTAATAATAATTTTGGACTAAAGTCCAATCAATGAGGTGTGAACTTTTCTCCCCATCCTAAAGGATGGGCTATTTTAACTTTCTACAAAAATAAAAGCCAAAGTCTTTTTTTCAGACAATGGCTATAAAATTTTTCTTTAAAAATTTATAGTAAATATAATGAAGATGCAAGCATTTTTTATTTTTCTTTTATTGCTTCTGGTTTTGCATTCATCACTGTAAGATGGCTTTTTTCTACCTTTACTTTTACATTATCAGCAATTTCTACAAGAACATTTTTTTCTTCTAATCCAACTACTGTTCCGTGAATACCGCCAGCAGTAATAACTTTATCTCCTTTTTTAACAGCGTCTAACATTGCTTGTCGTTCTTTTTGCTTTTTTTGCTGTGGACGTACTATCATAAAATAAAATATTGCTATGATGATTCCGAACATTAATACTGTGCTATAAATTTCACCTCCACCTTGTCCTTGTTGTGCTGGTGCCATTGCGATGATAATTGATTTCATTGTTTCTCCTAATAATTATGTAATGTGAATAAGTATTTCTTTTTTCCATTGTGGAAATGTATCAGCAAGAATATTCTTTCTTGCTTCTTTTACAAGCCACAAATAAAATGCAAGATTATGTATTGATGCTAATTGTAATCCCAAAATTTCTTTTGCTTGAAAAAGATGTCTCAAATATCCTCGTGAAAAATTTTTGCAAGTATAACATTCACATTCTTCATCTATAGGATTTTGCTCTTGTTTATATTGAGCATTTTTGATATTGACTTTTCCTTTTCGTGTGAAAAACATCCCATTCCTTCCGTTGCGTGTTGGCATGACACAATCAAACATATCAACACCGCGTTCGATGCTTTCTAATAAATTTTCTGGTGTTCCAACTCCCATTAAGTATCGTGGTTTTTCTTTAGGAAGTTTTTCTGTGCAATGTTGTGTTATATCATACAAAATTTCTTTCGGCTCGCCAACCGCTAATCCACCAATGGCATAGCCCTCAAAATCTAAATCTACAAGAGCGTTTGCACTTTCTGTACGAATATCTTTATAAACACTTCCTTGAACTATAGCAAACAATGTTTGAGAATGTCCATACAATGCTGGGTGTTTTTTATGATATTGCTGACATCTTTTTGCCCACTCTATAGTAAGTTGGTTGGATTTTTTTGCGTATTCTTTTTCGCAAGGATATGGTGTGCATTCATCCAACACCATCATAATATCCGAACCGATAATTTTTTGGATTTCTATAACTTTTTCCGGTGTAAAAAAATGCAACGAACCATCTCTGTGTGATTTGAAATGTACGCCTTCATCGGAAATTTTTCGCAAATCTGAAAGACTGAAAACTTGGTACCCTCCACTATCAGTAAGAATTGGTTTATCCCAATTCATAAATTTGTGAAGCCCACCGAACGACGATAAAATTTCTAAACCGGGTTGTAAATATAAGTGATAGGTGTTTCCAAGAATTATTTGTGCACCGATTTCTTGCAGTTCTCTTTGTTCTACGGCTTTTACTGTTCCCTGCGTTCCCACAGGCATAAAGATTGGTGTTTCGATTTTTCCGTGAGCAGTTTCTATAATTCCAGCACGTGCAGTGTTATCTGTATGAAGAAGAGAAAATTTCACTGCAATTACTGTGCGTTGGAAATAGTGTCGCTATTTTTTTTCTTTTTATAGATGATTCCAAAAGGAATAATCACACAATATCCTACTACCAAAAGAATTGGTGCAATGGTAAGCGCAAAAAATCCATCCCACGGTTTTTGAGCAAGTGCAATATATCCTGCAATGATAACAATTATTCCTACTATAAGAATTTGGTAATTTATCTTTTCCAGTGATAATCCAACTTCTATTTTTTTCTTTTTTTGAGATTTTTTTTCTTTGGGATTCATAAAAAATTTCCTATTGAATATTTTTTTTACAAAAAAAACCTGATGTCCTACCTCTAAGACATCAGGTCAATCATTACCCTCACTATTTCAAGGGAGTCCTTACGCATAAATGATAAAAAATTTTTCTTTTACATGCAACTTCTATAATTAAAAAAGAAAGAATGCTGAAAAAATAAAAAACCTGATGCTCTTGCGAGACATCAGGCTTTATTCAAACAAATTATGCAATTAAAGGAGGAAAAATTGCATAACCATACCTCAATATAAAGTTTTTTTTTGATTTTGTCAATATTTTATGGGGAAAGCCGTTGAATTTTCCAATTATTGTTCTTTTTTGTGTAGGCAATTCTATCATGAAGACGATTTTTACGTCCTTGCCAAAACTCTATATAGAGTGGCTTCACACAATATCCGCCCCAATATGGGGGTAATGGGATTGGTTTTCCTTTATATTTTTCTTCTAACTCTGAAAGCGTATTTTCTAATTCTTTTCTTCCATGAATAATTGAACTTTGCTGCGAAACTAATGCTCCTAATTGACTTCCTCGTGGACGGCTGTGAAAATAGAGTAATGATTCTTCACGAGAAATTTTTTTAACTTTTCCTTCTATACGTACTTGCCGCTCCAATTCTATCCAATGAAATAATAATGCGACATTTGGATTTTCTAAAATTTCTGTTCCTTTTTTACTTTTGTAATTGGTGAAAAATACAAAACCTGCAGGAGAAAATTCTTTTAAAAGAACTATACGTGCAGATGGTTTTCCTTTAGGAGAAACTGTTGCTAAGGTCATTGCAGTGGGTTCATGGATTTTTGCTGTGAGTGCTTGTTCCATCCATTCATGAAATTGTTTAATGGGATTTTTATGAATTTCTTGTTCATTTAATTCCATTAAAGAATATTCATTTCGCAATGTAGAAAGAGAGAGTTGTTTTTTCATATTAATGTTTGTCCTCACAGATTTCTAAAACCTGTGAGGACTTACTTGAATAACACAAGTCAAAATTATTTTTGTGTTTGTTTATCTAACTCAATATTAAGAGTGATGTCTACTGTTTCTCCAACAACTAAACCACCGGCATCTAAAGATTTACTCCAATTTACACCATAATCCATACGATTGATAGTAGTGGTTGCTTTGAAACCGGCTTTTAAATTCCCTTTCATATCTTTTATGGTACCATTGTATTTTGCATCTAGTACTACTTGTTTCGTAATTCCTTTCATGGTCAAATCACCAGTAATTTTATACATGTTTTTTCCTTCTGCTTTTTCGATTGATTTGCTTTTAAAGGTAATAGTAGGAAATTTTTCCACATCAAAAAAATCTGTATTTTGTAAGTGTTTATCACGTCCTTCGTTTTGTGTATCTACACTTTTTGCTTGAATAGTTACTTCAATTTTTGCATCAGAAAAATCTTCATTTGAAGCAAAAACTGTTCCATCAAATTGATTAAATGTTCCTGTAACTTCAGAAATTACCATGTGACTTACAGAAAACTGTACGCTGCTATGTACGGCATCTATTTTCCAATTAGATTGATTAGAAAATGCGGTAGCTACAAATGCAACAACGAAAAACAAAACTTTTATGTGTTTCATAAAATACCCTTTAATAATAGATGTTTTGCCTACTCTTTAAGGTTTTCGGCTTCCCCTAATTTTTTAATGACAATAAGTTAAATAAATATTAGAATTGTTTTTATTGTTGAAATAAAATTTCACTTTTTATAGACAAAACTTCATAAGATTATTGGAGATGGTATTCCCCATTCTTTTGAATATACAAATTCTTGTAATTTTTTTCTCTCTCTTGGTTTTTGGTCTTTTTGCTGTATTTCTTCGGAAAGCATTTTTTCATCTCCTTGATAACCAAGTGCAATAACACTTACTGGTTCATATCCTTCGGGGATTTTTAATAGTTCACAAGATTTTTCTTTATCAAATCCTCCCATGGGATGAATAGATAAACCTAAAGAGACTGCTTGCAGGGTCATGTTTGCAAAAGCAATCCCTACATCATGAAATGCATAACGATTAGGTTTTCCATTCCGGTCAAAAATAAGTTTTGTTACTGAAAGAATTATTACTGGAGCGTTTTGCACCCATTGTGCATTGCTTTCATTAACAATTTGAAGAAGAATATCATATTCTTTTTTCATTTCTTTTGTTGCAAGGATGTAATGCCATGGTTGTTCATTAAATGAAGATGGAGACCATCTGGCTGCTTCTAATATGCTGATGATTTTTTCTTGCTCTACTGGTGTAGAAGAAAATGCAAAAATACTGCGGCGTTGTTGTAATAAGGGATGTAATGGAAATGAATTGTTCATTGTTTTTTATTGTACTAATTCTTCTTTTGTAAAAAGTGTTATTGGTAATTCTGGATTTATTTTTTTGAGAATATTTTGAATACGTTCTGAATCACCATAAAAAACCATTGTTATATTATTACTATCAAAAATTTCTTGAATAATACTATTGGCTTTTTCCAATCTTACATTATCAATTTTTTCACAGTATGTTTTTTTATCAATAATCGGAATACCGTATTTATCAAGATTGATTTCACTTAGTAATTTATATTTCAAATCTAATTGATATGGATATCTATTTTTGAAGGTGCTATTTCGTACTTGTAGTTTTTCTATAAAACTTTTTTCCTGCGAAAATGTTTGGAGATGATGATATAATGCCGGGATAAGATGTTCTGATGTTTCATCTGAAGGGTCTGCATAATAAGTAATATTTCCCGGACGTGTTGTTGCAGGAGTAGTAAAAGCATATACTCCATAACACCATCCATTTTTATTGCGGAGTTCATCAAACAAAAAGCCCTCAAAACTTCCGAGTGCATCAATAATAAGTGAAAGTGCAAAACGTCGTTCATCGGTAGCGGTAATTCCTTTATGAGACCACAGCAATCTATCATTGGTTGCATTGGGTGAGTGAATGATGAATGCTTCTACTCCTTTTGCTTTGCGAAATGGAATTTCCGGTTGTAATACAAATCCATTTGTTTTTCGTTGAGCAAAAAATGGCTGAAGAAGTTTTGCAATTTCACCTTGTGCAAGATTAGAAATTGCTGTTGCATACGTAATGTTTGCTGAAAGTACTTTTTGAAAATAATTGATAATTTCTTCTCTGGTAATTTTTTGAATACTTTTTCGTGAACCAATTTTTCCAAAACGTGAACCTTCATACAATACATACCGTTTTGCATATCGTAAAACATTTTCAGCATCTTGCAGTGTTGCTTCTAATCGATTGAGTTCTTGTTTTTTGACAAGTTCTATTTCGTTTTCTGGAAAATTTATTTCATCAAAAATTTTCCACAAAAAAAATAATACTTCTTCACTATTTTTACTGAAACAAGAAGTGGTAATAATAAAATCTGTTTCCGTGACCGATGCATTAATTTCTGCTCCCAATAATGCAAATTGCTGCTGAATGGTTTCTCGATTCATTGTTGTAGTTCCACGCAATAACATTTTTGCTGTGATACGAGAAAGTCCGGCGTAAGATTCTGTTTCTTGCTGTTCACCTGCACCACGAAACACTATTGATAGTGAAGTGAGTGGGACTCGTAAATCTTGCTGATAATAGAGATGATGATTTTTTATACTCATTGTTTATTATGTCTAATGTGCGACCCCTACGGAGTCGTATGTGTATAGATAAATTATTTTCTACCAATATCCGACCCCTACGGGGTCGCACAGTACAAAAAATAATTTTTACTTTTATGGAAATTTCAAAAAAATATTATTGTGGTGTAAGATGTAGTGTTGTAGATTTTCCATCTATTAAATAATGTTGTACAACTTTTTGAATATCTTTTTTTGCAAGATGTTCCATTTTTTCTACCACTTTTATTTGGTAGGATAAATCATTGGCATAAATAAATGAATCACCAATAACCCTTGCTAATGTTGATGGTGAAACTATGGCATGATAAAAATCTTTTTGTAGTGTATTTTTTGCAATGCGAAATTGCTCATCCGTAATTTTACCATTGGCTAATTCGTGAAGTGCATCAAAAAATATTTTTTCAATTTCTTCAAAGGTTTCTTTTTCGGAAAGTTGAACAAAAAATTCAAAGGTTCCCATATCTTTTCCCACAAATGCATCAGCATATAGAGAGGTTACTTTTGCTCGATTGACTAAACGTTCTTGTAATAAAGATGTTTTTCCACTGGTGAGTAATCTTCCTACCATTGAAAATGCAGGATAATCTTGATGAAGCATATTAGGAATGTGCCATGCTTTTGCAAGCATTCGCTGTGTTGCTTTGGGATGGTGAATTTTTCGAAAACGATGTTCTTGTTGTGGTGGTTCTTTTTTTGTTGGACGTTCTGAAATTTTTTGCGGAGAAATTTTTCCGTAATGTTCTTCGATAATTTTTATTATAGAATTTGGTTCAACATCTCCCACAACGATAATAAGTGCGTTATTGGGTGAATAATATTTTTGATAGAAATTTTTTGCTTCTTCTACAGAAAAATTTTTTATGGATTCTTCTTCTCCAATAATAGAATATTTATAATTGTGTTCGGCGTACGCAGTTTTATAAAGTTCTTCCCACAAATATCGTACTGGTTCATCTAAACCGCGATTGCGTTCTGTTAGCACTGCACCTTTTTCTGTTTCAAACATTTCCGGCTCTATTATAAGATTGTGCATTCTATCGGATTCTAATTCTGCAGCGAGAGAAAATTTTTCATTGGGAAATGTAAAATGATAAACTGTTTGGTCTCGAGATGTATAAGCATTAATTCCCGTTCCGCCATGTTCATTCACTTCTTTTTCCCATTCTCCCATTTTTCTATTGGATGTAGTACGAAACATCATGTGTTCAAATAAATGGGCAAGACCTTGTTTACCGGCTCTTTCATCTGCAGAACCAACCTTAAACCATGTTTGATAAGTAAAGATTGGTGTTGTTGTATCTACCACAATAGCAAGTTGAAGTCCGTTTTGTAATTGATGATGTTGAATATTGAGATTTCCGAGAAGTGGAATGTTTTTCATGATAGAGAATATTATTGATGACGAGTTTTAGAATATACAATAAATATTTTTTTTGAAAAAGTGTTGTATAAAATATAAAGAGCGGATAATAATCCGCTCTTGTTTTCTGGATTCCTACTGTACTTGATACGGGACAGGAATGACAAAATTAATTATTCAATTCCTTCTTCAGCAATCATATAAGAAAGAATTGTCATTGCAATTGCACCCAGTTCTAATTCGCGTGGATGAACTTTATCTATAGTATCATGGTTAGTGTGGTGATAATCAAAATAGCGTTGTGGTTCAGGATTCAATCCTATAAGTACTGTTCCTTTTGAACGCAAGGTAGAAATATCTGCTCCACCTCCTCCTCTGCGAATTTTTTCTGCTCCAATTTTTTCTAATAAATATGACCATTGTTTAATTTTTTCTACTTTTGTTGTATCTGCTACACCAAAACCTCGTGGAGCAAATCCACCAGCATCGCTTTCAATCGCAGCAATATGTTTTTCATTAGAACGTTCTTTCGCAGCGTACACTTTTGCTCCTCGTAATCCATTTTCTTCATTCGCAAAAAGTACTGCTCGTATTGTGCGTTTTGGTTTTAATCCTAATTTTTTTAAAAGATTGAGTACTTCCATTGACTGCACAACTCCTGCACCATCATCATGTGCACCTGTTCCTTTATCCCAACTATCCAAATGTCCGCCAACTAAAATTATTTCTTCCGGTTTTTCTGAACCAATAATTTCTCCAATCACATTATAACTTTCTACATCAGGAAGTGTTTTGCAGGCAAGTGTGAGATGAATTTTCGGATTTTTTTTCTTTTGGATTAATTCACTTAATTGATTTGCTGCAATAGTACTTATTGCTGCTGTGGGAATTTTGGGGATGCTGTCATTATATGCCATCATTCCAGTATGTGGTTCATTATCAATAGCATTTGTCATTGAACGAACAATTGCAGCAACAGCTCCAACTCTTGCGGCTTCCACTGCTCCACTATAACGTTGGTCAACAGCACCACTGTATGCTTCAAACGGACTTACTTTTGTTTTATCAAATGGGCGATTATAAAAAATAATTTTGCCTTTTGCTTTTTCACCAAGTGCTTTTGCTTCTTCTAATGAGTGAACTTCTATTACTTCTGCAGTAATTCCTTTTTCAGATGTTCCAATACTTCCGCCTAATGCACAAATAGCAATATCTAATTTTTTATCTTCTATTATAATATTTGCTTTTTCTTCTCCCCGAACCCAATGTGGTACGGTTACAGATTCCAACCAGACTTTATCAATTTTTTGTTGCTCCATTTTTTTCTTTGCCCATTCTACTGCTTGTGCATATTGTGTAGAACCACTAAGCCGATGTCCAATAGAAGTAAGTTCTTGAAGCATTGTGTACGCTTCTTGATTGGTGAGTCCTTCCTTTATAATTGCATCTGCAATTTCTGTTGGAGATGTTTGGGAATATATTGTGTGGATGAAAAAAAATGTAATGAGGAAAAATTTGGTTTTCATAAATTTAATGGATTGGTAATTTTTATTTTTAAAATATGGATTCCCGCTTTCGCGGGAATGACGTTTTTCTCTTAACTACTTTTTACTTACATATTTCTTCAATTCTTTATATGTTTTTTTCATTTCATCGGAAATGACTTTTGTTTCTGCAAGAACTGGCATAAAATTAGTATCTCCATTCCAACGTGGAACTATATGAAAATGCAAATGTTGGTCTATTCCTGCTCCAGCAACTCTTCCGAGATTTGCTCCAACATTAAAGCCCTCTGCGTTCATTATTTTTTTTAGTGCTGTCATCATATCAGAAATAGTTTTCATGATATCAACATATTCTCTTTCAGAAAGTTTAGAAAGTTCGTGTGTATGTGTGTACGGAATAACCATCAGATGTCCACTATTATAAGGATAAAGATTCATCATCACAAAACAATGCTTTTTTCGTGCAACAAGAAGATTTTTTACATCTTTTCTTTCTTTTATAACTTGGCAAAATAAACATTGCTCATTTTTTTTTTCTTTTTTAAATGAAGCAATATATCGTGAACGCCATGGTGAGTATAACCGTTCCATAAAAATTCCTTATTTACCGTGTCATACCCAAATGCTTTAATTGGGTATCCATGTAATTTTAAAAAAATGGATTCCCGCTAAAAACATGCGGGAATGACACTAAATGAATATTTCAAAAATACTTGAATAATATACTTAAGTGCATAATGTGTTTCAATGTATCAAAATAAGAATTTATTACTGATTTTTAATTAATGTATCTCCAAAATTATAGCAATTTTCAAGTTTATTTTTTGGTATGATAGTTGTTACAATTATAGGTATGATTCCTCAAGTTCAAGAAATACGATTACTGGTGAAAACATTAATTTCTGTATTAGAAAAAAAATATCATATCGCACATAATTTGCGTACGATTCTTTTGCAGAAACAACGTGCTATTATGAATCGCGAACATACTATTCTCACATCTTCTTTAAAAGAAGAAGAACGTGAAGCAAAAAAATTCGAAGAAATAGAAAAAGATTATGTCTTGATTACCAAAGAATGTTCTACTATTCCTTTGGAGGATTTTATTGTTCAATGCACTCCTGAAGAACAAAAAAAATTACAACAATTAACAGAAGATATAAAAATTGTGATGTCTCAAATACAATATATCAATCAACAAAATGCTTCATTACTCGATGTTTCAAAAAAAGTTATTGATGATGCCATGAAACTGATTAAAGAAAAACATAAAATTGTATAAAGGATAAGTGTATGAATATCGTAACAAAACTTCTTCTTGTTGATGATGACCCTATTGAACTTTTTTTGTTAAAAGAAATACTCACATCAAAAAAAGAATTTATTATTTACACAGCAAATAATGCTAAAGATGGATTTATTCTTGCAGAACAATATTCTCCTGATATTATTGTGAGTGATTTTATTATGCCGGAAGAAAATGGTTTTGAGTTTTGTAGGAAAATAAAAAAACATCCTAAACTACGAAACACCATTTTTTTACTTCTTACATCAATTGAAGATAGGGATAATAAAATTGAAGGGTTGGAATTAGGTGCGGATGATTACTTAACAAAGCCGTACAATCACAGAGAATTGCTTTCAAAAATTCATGCTTTTATAAGAATCAAAAATTTGCAAGATGAATTACAAGAAGAAAAAAAACAACTTTCAAACGTTAATAAAGAAATGGAAGAAAGTTTCAATGGTATCATTAATCTTCTTCACAATTTGATAGAAATTCATATTCCGAATGCATCAATGCGTACGTTGAGAGCAACAGAAATTGCTCGGTGGATTGCAAAAAAATACAATGTTTCTTATGAACACTTACAAGATATTCACTATGCAGCACTTCTCCATGAAATAGGAAAAATATTTGCTTCATCAGCACAAGCACTACATTTTCCAATTCGTGGACAATCACTCACCAATCAAATACCACGTTTAAAATCTGTTGCTCATATTATACGTCATCAAATGGAAAATTATGATGGGACCGGTTATCCGGATAGATTACAAAAAGAAGAAATTCCTTTAGGTTCACAAATTTTACGAGTAATTAATGTTATTGAAAGTCTCCCTGCATTTTCTTCATCAACAGAATTACAAAAAATAATTCATCGCTGCAAAGATTCTATTTTGGATTCTAAAATTGTTGCTCTCATGGATGAGTATTTAGAGTACGTTGCTGATAATCATTTCTTTATTGATGAACAAAGAACGTATTATCATTAACCGAAGAATGACGTTATTACTTTTTTTATGAAAATTGTTTTAATGGAATATTCAACTCTTCCATTTTTCTGTAAAGAGAAGAAAGACTAATACCTAATTCTTTTGCTGTTTTCTCTTTATCAAATTGATGTTTTCGCAATGTTTGCATGATGTATGTTCGTTCGAAGTTCCTTACATTTTTTTTCAAAATATCTTCAGAACAATGCTCGTGCCCATTACCATTAGAAAAAGTAGTGCTTTGTTGAATGTGAACAGGAAGATGTATAACATCAATATATTCCTTATCACAAAAAATCATTGCATGCTCTATAACATTTTGTAATTCTCGCACTTGTCCTTTCCACTGATACCGTAAAAGCATTTCCAATGCTGGCTTTGTAATACCTTTTATCACAGGAGTTATTTTTGCACGAAACAATGAAATAAAATGTTCCACTAATAAAGGAATATCTTCTGAACGTTCATTCAATGTTGGTAAATGAATTTCTACCACATTTAAACGATAAAACAAATCTTCACGAAATTTATTTCTAGTAACTTCTTCCAATAAATTTTTATTGGTCGATGCAATTACACGAATATCAATTTTTATTGGCACGCTGCTTCCCACCGAAAAAATTTCACGTTGTTCTAACGCTCGCAATAATTTTACTTGAAGATGAAAAGGCATTTCACTTACCTCATCAAGTAACAATGTTCCTCCCTCAGCAGATTGTATTACTCCTTCTCTATCAGAAATTGCTCCTGTAAATGAACCCTTTTTGTGTCCGAATAATTCACTTTCAAAAAGAGTATCTACAATTGCACCACAATTAACTGCAACAAATCGCTTATGTTTGCGTGTACTATTATAATGAATTGCACGTGCAACTAATTCTTTTCCGCTCCCGCTTGCTCCGGTAATTAAAACGTTACCTTCACTTTCTGCAACTTTTTCAATGGTGTTAAAAACGTGTTGTATTGCTTCACTTCTACCAATGATTTTTCGAAAATCATATTTATTCTGTAATTCTTTTTGGAGATAGGTATTTTCTAAAGAAAGTTTTCTGTGTTCTAACACTTTGTGAATGCGAGAAAGAATATCTCTAAACTCAAACGGTTTAATCACATAATCAAAAGCACCTTTTTGTAAAGATTCTACTGCACCTTCGATACTTGCATGAGCAGTCAACATCATCACAAAAATTGTGGGAAAATATTTTTTGATGTGTTCTAATAACTCTATTCCAGACATTTCAGGCATAGCAATATCAGCAATGACAAGAACAACGGAAGAGTTGGAAGACATTTCTTCAATTGCTGTTTTTGCACTTGATGTTTGCACGACAGTATATCCTTCTTGAGAAAGAAAGAATGACACTGCATCACGAACAATTTCATCATCATCAACGACAAGTATTGTGTTAGACATAATTCAAATCTCCTTTACTATCAAAAATAGTTTTTTATTTATAATACTTTATTTTTCAATAGAACATCATATCACATCTCACATAATTTTATTTTTGTGATGTATCACAATTCTTATTTTTAGTAAGTAAAATTCCTAATCTTAAAAAAGAACTTCTATAAAATCTTTTTTAAAAAAAATTTCAAAGAAATTTTTAGCACGCTATTTGTATAAGATGAAGGTGGAATTATATTTTTATTTTTTAGAAGGATTGAGGCGTATGAATATCTCCACGTTATATCTCGGAATGAAACTTAGTAGTCCCATTATCCCTTCAGCATCCCCACTTTCACGAACAATTGGAAATATTAAAGCAATGGAAGATTATGGTGCTGGAGCAATTGTTCTTCACTCTATATTAGAAGAACATTTACGATATGAAACACAAGAATTATTTTATTTTCTCACTTATAGTGGAAAACCACAAAAAACTTTGTTTTCATTTTTCTTTTCTAAAGAAGAAGAATCGATTACTCCCGATAACTATTTAGAATATATTCATCAAGCAAAAAAATCTGTACATATTCCCATTATTGCCAGCATTAATTGTTCAAGATTGGGTGGTTGGATAAAATATGCGGCAGAAATTCAACAGGCAGGTGCAGATGCTTTAGAGTTAAGCATTTACTACATCCCCACAGACCCAGAAATAACGGGAACGAACATAGAAAATTTATATTGTGAAATAATCCACACGATAAAAAATTATATCACAATACCAATTGCTGTAAAAATTTCTCCGTTCTTTAGTTCATTACCAAATATGATACAAAAATTTTGCGAGTGTGGTGCAAATGGTATTGTGCTTTTCAATAAACTGTACCAGCCAGATATCAATTGCCAAACATTAAAAATAGAACCACACATTGCTGTGAGTACTTCAACAGAAATTTATCTGCCGCTTCAATGGACTGCTATTTTATATGATACAATAGAAATAGATATTGCTGCATCAACCGGAATACATACTGCAGAAGATGCAATTAAACTTATTATGGCTGGAGCAAATGTTACCATGATGTGTTCCGCATTATATAAAAATGGATTACAAAGAATTAGAGATGTGGTAACGGGAATTCAGCGATGGATGATTAAACATGAATATCATTCACTTGGCCAACTGCGCGGTATCATGAGTTATAAATCAGTGAATGACCCTTCTATGTTTGAACGTGTCCATTACATTAAAACTATGGACTCGTTGTAGTGTCCCTAACGAGATTCGAACTCGTGTTGCCAGGATGAAAACCTGGAGTCCTAGGCCTCTAGACGATAGGGACGTACTTTTTTCGTGGGTGACCAATGGGATTTGAACCCACGACCTCCAGGGCCACAACCTGGCGTTCTAACCAACTGAACTATGGCCACCATGTAAGAGTGGTTTAAAGATAAATATTTTTTGAACGGAAGGCAATAGATTTTTCATAAATTTTTTGAAAGGAAAATTTTATATGAACACTACCCAAAAAAATAATAATTCTACCAACACTTCAAAAAACGAAATCACAATTACCATTATTCTCTATACAAAAAAATCCTTATCTTCTTCTGCTGAATGTTCAACAGAGAAAAAAATTACTCCAAATATTGAAAGAGAAAAATGAGTTTTCTACATTGTTATAACAACAAAAAATTCTTTTTCCTTAATTCAAAAAACTTATGGATTTAAAAACATCATATTTAGGAATAGAATTAAAAAATCCAATCGTTCCTTCTGCATCTCCACTTTCACTCAATATTAGTACTATTCGAGCATTGGAAGATTATGGAGCATCAGCAATAGTATTGTATTCCATGTTTGAAGAACAAATCCGATTTGAAAAAAAGAATCTCCACAATTTTCTTACTTACAATATAGAGCATCCGTTAGAAATATTTCCACAACAAGGAGAATATTATCGCAATACTGATGAATATTTAGAACACATTACTTCCACAAAAAAAGCAGTAAATATACCAGTTATTGCCAGCATCAACGGGACCAATGTTGGGGAATGGATGAATTATGCAAAAGAAATTGAACAAGCCGGTGCGGATGCTTTAGAAATTAATCTCTATCATATTCCCACAGACCCGGATATTCCTTCCGAAGAAATAGAACAACTCTATCTTAATATAGTAAAACACATTCGCAGTATAATTAGCATTCCCATAGCAGTAAAACTTTCTCCCTTTTTTACTTCTCTCGCAAATATGGCGAAAAAATTTTACGAGTGTGGTGCTAACGGACTTGTACTATTCAATCGTTTTTATCAACCCAACATTGATATTGAACTTCAACAAGTTACTTCTAATATTAGTTTGAGTAATTCAGAAGAAATGCGTTTGCCTTTGCGATGGATTGCTATTCTTCACAAAACTATTGAACTTGACCTTGCTGCAAGTAGCGGCATTCACACTGCTACAGATGTTATAAAATTAACAATGGCTGGTGCAAATGTTACAATGATGTGCTCTGCTCTTTTACAGCATGGAACAAAACATATTCAAGAAGTGTTAACCAACGTGCAACAATGGATGGTAGAACATGAATATTCTTCTCTTTCTTCGTTGCGAGGGATAATGAGTTACAAAACTATTAAAGACCCATCGGTTTTTGAACGTGCACACTATTTAAAAGCATTAAATAGTTATATGTGATTTTTTTATAATGAAAAATAATTAGTATATTATTATATGATAATTTAGTTATAACTGAATGAAACAAACTAACGAACTTCGCCACATTGCCATTGAAGGTGTTATCGGTGCAGGAAAAACTACTCTTGCTCGTATGCTTTCTGAACGATTACAAGCAAAACTTATTCTGGAACAGTTTGAAGAAAACCCTTTTTTAGAAAAATTTTATCACGATGCTTCTCGGTACGGATTTCAAACACAAATATTTTTTCTTTTAAGTAGATACAAACAACAACAAGAACTTTTTCAAACACATCTTTTTCATAATATTCTTGTTACCGATTATCTTTTTGAAAAAGATAAAATTTTCGCTTATCTCAATCTTAGTGAAGATGAATTAAAATTGTACGAAACATTAGTGAACTCTATTGAAAAAAATATTCCCACTCCGGATTTAGTAGTATATCTTCAATCAAACGTAGAACGATTATTAGGTAATATCCAAAAACGTGGACGTACGTACGAAACAAAAATTACAAAACAGTATTTGCAAAATCTTAATGAAGCATACAATCATTTTTTCTTTCGATATAAAACCACACCACTACTTATTGTTAATGCTGCGGAAATAGATTTTGTCCACAATGAAGATGATTTTGAAAAATTATTTCGGGAAATACTTCGCCCTACGAAATCTGCAATAGAATATTACAATCCATCAAAAAATAAGCCTTTATGATACGATACATTATTTTTCTTATTATTCTTTTCATTGTAATAAAGTTTTTTAGTATCATAATTTCTTCTTTGAGAATATTTTTTTCCTCAACACAAAAAAATCCTACTTCTCCGCAAAAAAAAACATCATACAATAATGTGGAAGATGCTGTGTTTGAAGATATTTCTGAAAAACATCCATGAAGAATGTAGAAAAATTTCTTCGCCGTTTTTTTATAAGAGTTATAACAATTTTTTTTGCACGTCAATCAATATCACCAACTCAACTTCCGTTACACTCATTCAAACGCATTCTCATTATTCGTCAACATGACCAACTCGGCGATTTACTTATTACCACACCAGCAATTCGTAGTGTGCGAACACGATTTCCTGAAGCATATATTGCCGTCGTTGTCCGTGAATATACCGCACCAATGATGTTCAACAATCCAAACGTTAATGAAGTAATTATTTTTTATGAAAATCTTAAAAGATGGAATTGGCAAAAATGGAAAATATTTTGGAAATCCATACGAAAAAACTCTTTTGATTGTGTTATTGTTTTAAACACAGTCTCTCGCTCCTCTTCTTCGGATATTATCGCTTTGTTGAGTAAAGCACCTTACATTATTGGTTCGGACCATTTATCTCACAATCCTTCATTACCAGAAAAAATTTACAATGTAAAAGTACCTCGTTCACCTGAACAAAAAACAGAAATAGAAAGAAATCTTGATATTGTAAAAATTTTGGGAGCAGAAGAAAAAAATTTCGAGTATGACCTCGTTTTAACAGAAGAAGAAAAAAAAGAAGCAGAAAAAATTTATAAGGAACTTTTTATTCCAGAAAATTCTTTTGTCGTTGGTGTGCATTTTGGAACTGCGGATGTTACCCGCCGCTTCCCTGTAGAAAAATTAGCAAAAGTAATTGATGCTATGATAGAAAAATATGATTGTGAAATTATTTTGATTATTGGACCAAAAGAAGAAAATTTACGAGATGAACTTTTGACAATGATTCACCACAAAGAAAAAATTCATAACGCACCAAGAATGAGTTTAAGAGTTGCAGCAGCGTTTATGAATTATTTTCATTTATTTTTATGCAATGATACAGGAACATTGCATATCGCTTCTTCACAAAAAATTCCTACGGTATCTTTTCACGGAATGAATGCCCCTGCAATTTGGAAACCACCTCACCCAAGACATATTGCCGTACGTGCAGATGATACTTTAATTACTTCTATTACGATAGAACAAACTTTGGAAGCAATTGAGAAAGCAATACATGAAATAAAAAAGAGTCCCGCTATAGCGGGACTCCTACATTATTGAACTAAAGTCCAAGGGTATTTTGGTGATTTATTTCTCCACGACCTAAAGGTCGTGGCTATTCTGATGACTGAATTCTGTTTTCTGAATACTGAAAAACTACTTCACCAACATAATTTTTTGTGTTGATGTAAATTCTCCGGCTTGAACTTGCACAAAATATGAACCACTGGCTACTGATGAACCATTAAATTCATAGTTGTAAATTCCTGCAGATTTTTGTTCATTATCCGATAATGTACTTACCAATCTTCCGCTCACATCATATACAGCAACATTAAGTTTCGCATCTTGTGGTAGTGATACTTTTATTTTTGCTATTGGATTAAATGGATTGGGTGATGATGATACGCCAAATTCTTTTGGTACTACTGATGTTGTTTTTTGTAATTTGGTTTCTGTTTGTGATTGATTAACAGATTCCGTTGCTTCTTCTATTGCAATTCCGGCTTTACGTAATGCTGCTTCTAACCTTTCATTTTTTTTACTTAATTCTTGTACTGCTTTTACTAAAGGTACAACAAATTGACTGTAGGCAATACTATAATTATCGTTCTCGTTTTCTGGAACATGGACACCGTTAAAATTATAACCAACCTCTTTTGCTGCTTGTTCTACTTCTTGTGCGATAAATCCGCTTTGACGTATTGCGGTAGATGCTGTAAAATCCTTATCTAAATATTGTTTACGCATTTCTTCTGACATATTTTTGGTAAGAAATTCTGTAAATTTTTTTGTATCAAAATTGTAAACTACAGGGCGAAGTTTTTTAATAAATTCTAAGCCTTTTACTTCGTTTTCAGCAATATTTGTTTTAAAACGTCCATCAGAACCAGTGTACATGGGTGGATTACCTTCTATCATTGTAACAGAAGCATCACCTAATCTTATTTTGTTGCTAGCATTAACTACAGCATTCGCTCCAATAGCGGTAGCATTAATTAAATTATTTGTTGCAACATTTGCTTCATATCCTAATGCTGCATTATTATTTCCACTTAAATTTGTTTGTAAGGCACCGAAACCCATAGCTACATTTTGATTTCCGCTTGAATTTCTTAACAAGGCACCAACACCCATAGCTACATTGTAATTTCCATCGAAGTTCCATTGTAAAGCATTGAAACCTATCCCTGTATTACTATTTCCTGTACTATTAAATTGTAAAGCGTTAACACCATTGGCTGTGTTGTTTTCTCCATTGTTAGCATGCAAAGCTAAGACACCAGTAGCAGTATTTTTCTCTCCACTAGTATTAGTAAATAAAGCAGCGCTACCAATGGCAGTGTTGTAACTTCCGTTAATATTATTTTTCAAAGCTACAAAACCGTTGGCTGTATTACCACCACCAGTAGTATTTACTAAAGTTTGATAACCATATGAAGTATTCTGATTTGATGGACTTATTCTTCCTGCTGGTTGATTATTGACACGAATATTGAATGGTACACTATCCATAGTACCAATAAAGTTAGTATTTGGGTCTGTTCCAGCATTTCCCGTTAAAGACCAACCATTTACTCCTCCACTAGTTGGCAATGTTACAGTATTACCATTAGAAATGGTAAGTTGGTTTCCATTAAGAGATAAAGTTTGGTTATCATTACCCGCAGACATATCTTGCCACGTTGCTACACCATTTACATCAGAAACAAGAACTTTACCTATTGCAGGTGTACCACCAGTGACTTGCAGACCACCAGCGACAAGTGTCGCATTCGTTCCCGTTCCAGCATACACTTTTGTTATAGTAGAATTTCCTAATTGTATTGCATTGCTTTGATTAACTACCGCACCATTACCAATTGCTGTTGCATTGGTTAATCCATCCACACCAACATTTGCATTATATCCTATAGCAGTATTGTTATTACCTGTTACATTATTATAAAGTGCTTTATTTCCTATACCAACATTTTGTTTTCCGGATGTGTTAGAATGAAGAGCATACACACCATTTGCAACATTATCATATCCTGTTGTATTTTTATTGAGCGAATATCCTCCTGTTGATGAGTTATTATATCCTGTAGTGTTGGAATACAGAGAAGCAATTCCAAGAGCAATATTATATGTTCCTGTTGAAGAGGATGCAAGAGATAACTGGCCAAGAGAGGTATTAAGACTTCCAAACCAAGCAACACGTTGATTATTTCGTCGTAGACTCAAGTCTACATTATCTACAGTACCAATAAAATTGGTAGATGGATTGGTACCGGCATTTCCGGTTAAACTCCATCCCGGAGTGCCTGATGCTAATGGCTGCCAGATAGCTCCATTAAAAAAATAAAAGGCGCTTTGTGAAATGTCGTATACTATCAGACCGTTAGCAGGTAATGCAATTGCCAGACGTTGCGCTGATGTCATCCTTGGCATAAGCATCCCCTTGTTTGTTGATGTAACGTCAAGAATGGAGCTCGCATGTGGAGCTGCATTGTTGATTCCGATTCCCTGGGCATGGCAAGTGCTGCCCCATACAACTGAAAGGATAATCAGACAAAAAAGGAAATAAGGTGTTGCTGTTTTCATTTGCAATGTATGTTTTCTTGTACACTACAAATTTACCCCACAACAAAGGGCGGCTAAATACCACTTAAGTGGTAGTAGACTATATTTTGTTGATTTTTAATTGATTACAAGGCTTTCCGCCGATCAGGATTGCTGAAGAGGGCCTTCCGCGGTGATGCGGGTGCCAGAACCGTGACCTGTTTTCAGCTCCAGCCGGCATCCTGATGTCTCCATTCGATGTTGCATATTACGGAGTCCATTTCCTGAGTTTTTGCTTTCTTCCGGATTGAAGCCTACACCATTGTCGGTTATAATCAGCTTAAATGAACCTGAGTTAACGGAAAAAGAAACCTCCAAATTAGTTGCCTTTGAATATTTGAGTGCGTTGTTCAGAGCTTCTTTCATGACTAAATAAATATTCCGCTTCAATTCAGGATGAATACTCATATTCTCAACAGCATCGGGAAAATCTATTTTGTAATTCACACCACTTCCTTCCAGAAGTTGTTCGGCCGTATTTTTCATATAAGATACAAGGCTAGGCAATGTGTCATGTGTAGGATTCACTGCCCACACAATCTCTTTTAGAGAAGTGGAAACATTTTTTGAATGACTCAAAATCTGACGAAACGTATCCGGAGATGCATCACTATTTCGCTTCCGTAATGCAAGATCACTGAGCAATGTGATTTTGGTTAGACCGCTTCCAATCTCATCATGAATATCACGTGCGATATTGACCCTGATGCTTAGTGCTTCCCGCTGCTTTTCTGTTCGTACCAATTCGGTTTGCGTCTCTTTGATCTCTTGTATTGCAGCTTCAATTGCCTGATTCTTTTCTGACAGTAGTTTGTTTTGCTTTACCCTGTCACGATATAACTTCCAGATGAAAGCAGATATGAGTATAAGCAAAAATGTACCCAAAATAAAAACATTTCTCACAAATCTTTGCTGCCTGATGATAGCCTCTGATTCCTGTTTTTCAAGAGCAGCTTTTGCTTCCAGTCTGATAGTAGCCTGTTCAACCAGATACTGAGAACGCAACTGCGAAATGTCCTCCATTTTCTGAATATTCAACAAACTATCTTTGTAAGCCTGATATTTTTCAAAATACTCAAGTGCCGGACCGGGTTTATTCAA
>CALETH010000096.1 GCA_937920105.1 uncultured Bacteroidota bacterium | reverse complement strand
TTCTTTCTTCAACTTTTTTTACAAAAATCAAGGTAGTAACTAGTCAAGCCCCAATTTTTTATACATCAAAAAACCTATACAATCTATTATTGTGGTGAATATACAGAGGAAAATAAAATTTTTTCTATCAGTGTTGAATTCATACTTTCCCCGTATTCCTTGTGCAGAATAGTACGAAGCACATAATCCCATTAAAAAACTTACCCAGATATACACCAAAAAAGTATTACGGTTGAAAAGAAGGTCTATGTTTGTATCCATAATAAGTTCCTATTTAAAGTCAGTAAAAATAATAATTACTCTTTTGGTGGTGGAAAACCAGTATCACCAGGTTCGGTACCATTTTGTGTGGTTGGTGTATTGGTTAAAACAAAGGTTAAATTACCAGCAGAATCTTTTGCACAATGTAAGTAGAGTGTGTTGGCATTTCCCAACATTGTTTTTATAAAGTCTTTTGAAAACATTCTTCCAGTAACACCTCCAATTTTATAGGAAAAATTACTCGTTAAATCTTGTGCATGTGCGTACGAGATGAAAATATTTTCACATCCAATAACAGTACTAGTTACAATGCGTTTTCCATATATGTCTGCAGGAATACTCACAACAGTAAATTCTCCCGTTGGTTTTTTTGCAAAATAAAAAATTATTCCTGCTACACCACGCCCTGCAAGAGCATTTTCTAAAAGCGTTTTACTAATAGGAATATTTTGTACGGTTCCAATTTTATAGGTATAATAATTTGTTAAGGTGTTTGCTTCTTTTTGTGTGATAATTTTTCCGCCTTTATTTGCCCAATCCCACGGCTGAGAAATAATAATGGATTGTTGTTGGGGCTGGATTTCTGAATTCTGATTTGCCTTTGGCGAACTGACTTCTGATGAAGTTTCTTGTGGTGAGGTAGGTGTTTCATTGTTGCATCCGAAAAATGGAAGCAAAAGAAAGAGAGAGAAAAGAAAAAAATTTTTCATGCTAACTCCTAAAAGTGAATATAGTTAAATTTAATTATCGAATTTATTATAGTAAATTACAATGAAAAGTCAAAAAAAAAGTAGTGTTTTTTCAAAAAAAAATTGTATTATCAACACCAAAAAAGTGGCTAATAGTAGCCACTTTTTTAACATGAATTTGTATAAAAAAATAGTAGAAATGGGAATGTTGATGAATATCACAGAGAAATATTGTATTCTATGGTACATTAACGAGGAGATATTATGGAAACACTTTTTGAAAATGATAGTCAGAAAAACCAAGCAATTGTAACACCTAAAAAAGAAGCAAAAGAAAAAAGTGCAAAAATACCATACAAAGCATTATTCAACAGTTATTACACAGCAATATTTTTTGTTACTCAACACCAAAATGATATTAGTATTGTTAATTGCAATTCGACAGCAGAAAGAATATTCAAACAAACAAAAGAACAGTTATTATTTACAAAATTCCCATTTTCTACTGAAATTGTACTAGATGCTTATAAGCGAAAAGAGCCAATAGAATTCAAATATCCTGTGCAAAACAGGGAACTTACCTGCGAAACATATATTCAAAAAATCACTTGCAAAAGACAAAAATATTTCGTTTTTTATGTGAGGGATATTACTGTAGAACGCCAGTTACAAGAAGGTCTTCGTCAAGCCGATAAACTATCCTCGTTAGGCAAAGTCTCCTCATATGTTGTTCATGAAATTCGTAGTCCCTTAAGTGTAATAAGCACAAATCTTTATTTTTTACAAAGTTATTTCAAAAATAAAGAAATTGAAAGAGATGTTTCTGCAGCAATAGAAAATTCCATAAAAGGAGTCCATCGAATTACCACAGTTGCTGAAAACACCCTTAGTCTTGTTCGTCCAGGAAAGCCATCAAAACAGTATAATGATATTAACACAGTTATTCAGCAAAGTCTTTTTTGGTGTAAAAAAAAACAAAATATTACAATAATTAAAAATTATGCACAATCATTACCACTAATTTTAATAGACCCAATTCAAATATCGCAAGTAATTATTAATCTATTTAACAATGCCGTTGAAGCATTACCAAATGGTGGTACGATAGAAATTTCTACAAGAAAAGAAAGAAAAAGAAAAAAGAATTATGTTGTTGTAGAAATAAAAGATGATGGTCAAGGAATTTCTACCAATGATATACCAAATATTTTCAATCAATTTTTTACAACAAAAAACGAAGGTACTGGAGTAGGATTAACATTAACAAAAGAAATTGTAGAATCTCATAATGCAACAATTTCTGTAGAAAGCAAACTTAATGTAGGAACAATCTTTACAATATTATTTTCTATATAATAAACTATTTACGATAGGATGGATGGTATGGGTAAAAAAATAATGATTATTGATGATAATGAAGATATATGTTCATCAATGCAGCGAGCACTAAAACAAAAACAGTATAACACTGCTATTTGTTATGAATATAATGCTGTGATGGGAAAACTTGCAAAAGAGCAACCAGATTTAATTTTATTAGATGTATTTATTGGTGAACATAGTGGGTTAAGTTTGTTGAAAGATATCAAAGCACAACATCCCAAAATACCTATTATTATCATGACAGCTTCTACTGATGTTTCATTAGTTGTTGATGCAATGAAACAAGGAGCAGAAAATTTTGTTACAAAACCCATTAATATAGACCAATTGGATGTTATGATGCAAAAGGCCTTTGAAGATTTTTCTTTAAAAGTTGAAGTTCAACATCTACGAAAAAATGAAGAAGAACGCTTTCTTGCAGAATACAAAATTATTGGAGAAAGTTCAAAAATTAAGGATATAAAAGCCACAGCTGAAAAATTTGCTCAAAGTAGTACTACCACAGTACTTATTTATGGAGAAAGTGGAACAGGAAAAGAGTTAATAGCGAATACCATTCATAAAAGAAGTACACGTGCCAATAAACCCTTTGTTGCAATTAATTGTGGTGCTATACCAAAAGATTTGGCTGAGAGTGAATTGTTTGGACATGAAAAAGGAGCATTCACTGGTGCAGACAAAACAAAAATTGGAAAATTTGAACTTGCTGATGGTGGAACACTTTTTTTGGACGAAGTTGGAGAACTCAATAAAGACCTTCAAACAAAACTTTTACGAGTATTACAAGAAAGAAGATTTTATAGAATCGGCGGTACAAAAGAAGTTTTTGTTGATATAAGAATTATTGCTGCAACAAATAAAAAATTAGAAAAAATGGTAGAAGATGGTGAGTTCAGAGATGATTTATATTATCGGTTAAATGTAGCATCACTGGAAATGCCGCCATTGCGAGAACGTAAAGAAGATATTGTCTTGATAAGTTATGCTTTTTTAGAAGATTTAAGTAAGAAAAATAAAAAGCCATTATTAGGAGTTTCTCCCGATGCAAGACGCATTTTAGAAAATCATCCTTGGTATGGAAATGTTCGGGAATTACGTAGTGTATTAGAAAGTGTAGCAATTACAATAGAAAATAATGTTATTGTTCCGGAAGACCTTAAATTTCTTTCTCGTTCTTTACGTAAAAATATTGATGTTCATCAAGGTGATTTTTCTATGCACCTTCCTGACCAAGGAATACAAATGGAATTTGTTGTGAAAGAATTAATTACTAAAACCATGGAACTTTCAAGTGGAAATCAATCCCAAGCGGCAAAAATGTTAGGTATTTCTCGGTCACAACTGCGTTATCAATTGGAGAGACACCAAATAGAACTACAAAAAAATATGGGGCTTGACTAGTTACTACCTTGATTTTTGTAAAAAAAGTTGAAGAAAGAAGA
>CALETH010000095.1 GCA_937920105.1 uncultured Bacteroidota bacterium | reverse complement strand
CTTTCTTCAACTTTTTTTACAAAAATCAAGGTAGTAACTAGTCAAGCCCCTAAAATGAATATGGTTTTTATTAAAGCGGCGTACTGCTATCCAAAATATTCACGAATCTTCGCAGTAATTTTTTCTCCAACCACTTCTTGTAATTGTTCATCAGTTGCAAATTTCACTCCTTGAACAGAACCAAAAACTTCCAACAATTCTTTAGCACGTTTTTTTCCAATTCCTTCAATTAAATCCAATTCAGTTTGCAATGTACGTTTATCTCGCAATGAACGATGAAATGTTACTGCAAAACGATGGGCTTCATCACGAATTTGTTGCAGTAGTTTTAATGATGAGGATGTTTTGGGAAGAATTGTTGCTTCACTTTCATTGGGAACAAAAACTTCCTCTAATTGTTTTGCTAAACTTATAATTGGTTGATTTTGTATTTCTAATTTTTGTAAGGATTCTATCGCACTGGAAAGTTGTCCTTTTCCACCATCTACAATAATTAAATCAGGAAAATCTTTTTGTTCTTCTTTTAAACGTTTGTATCGACGGAAAATTACTTCTCGCATGCTTGCAAAATCATCAACATCACCTTGAGCAACAGTTTCTATTTTAAATTTTCGATATTCACTTTTTTTTGCTTTTCCATCAACAAATACAACCATAGAAGCAACAGTTTCTGTTCCTTGAAAATGCGAAATATCAAAACACTCTATTCTGCGTGGCGGTTTTTTCAATCGCAAATCTCGTTGCAATGATTGCACTACATTAGGAATAATTTCCTTTTGCTTCATACGTTGCAATTTCAATTCATCCAACAAATAGCGAGCGTTTTTTCCACCCATACTTACTAATTTTTGCAACTCTCCTTCTGTTGGAGTTACAAATTCTACGCCGTTTTCTTTTTTTTCACTTAACCACCGTTCAAGAAGATTTTTTTCTTCTAACATTATTGGCAAAATAATTTTCGATGGAATATCTATGACATCAACATAATATTGTTGTAAAAGTGCAGCAATAATTTCTTGTTCACTTTTCCCTTCTACATTACTTAAATAATAATGTTGTCTTCCTAGTAATTTTCCTTCACGAATTTTAAAAATAATTCCGCAAGCATCATCATCTTCTGTTGCAATAGCAATAATATCTCTATCATTCAACGCAACATCTATGACTTTTTGTTTTTGAGAATAGATTTCTAAAATGCGAATTTGGTCTCGCAACGTTGCAGCTTCTTCAAAACGTAATGCCGTTGCGGCTTCTCTCATCTGTTTTTCTATGATAGAAAGTACAGATTGCGTTTTTCCTTGCAACACTTGTGCAACATTTTCTATCATTGCCGTATAACGTTCTTGAGAAATTAATCCTTCACAAGGCCCATCACATTTTTTAATGTGATAATCTAAACATACACGTGTTTTTTTCTTACGAATAAATTCTTCATCAATAAAAAAATTACAACTGCGGATTTTAAAAATATCTCGCACAATTTTCAACGCCGCTCGTACAGAAGAAACATCGGTGTAAGGACCAAAATATCGTGAACTGTTTTTATAAATTTTTCGCGTTACAAACACTCGTGGATATGGTTCATTGGTGATAACAATGTATGGATATGATTTATCATCTTTTAAATTAACATTGTACCGTGGTTTGTGATGTTTAACGAGATTGGCTTCAAGGATAAGTGCTTCTACTTCGGAATCTGTGGTGATAATTTCCACATCAGAAGTTTTTGCAAGCATTGATACAATGCGTGGTTCAAGTGAACGAGATTTGTGAAAATATTGTCGTACGCGGTTGCGAAGATTGACGGCTTTTCCGATATAAAGAATTTTTTTTTCGGAATTTTTGAATTGATACACCCCTGAACTTGTTGGCAGATGTTCCAACTTATCCATCAAAGAAATATCATCAACGGCAAGAGATATTTTTTGGGAAGTATTTTGCATAAGAAAATATTATAACTAAAAAGGAACGGATTTGCATCCGTTCCTACAATATAGAAATACTGATAATTGTCTACTGAAAACTGATTACTGCTTTTCACACAACTCAATCAACACACCATTAGTAGATTTTGGATGTAAGAATGCAATACGATAACCATCTCCCCCAAGTTTCGGTTCTTCATTCACAAATTGAAATCCCAATTTTTTTAATCGTGCAATTTCTTGTTCAAGATTTTCCACTTCTAAACATATATGATGAATCCCTTCACCTTTTTTTTCAATAAATTTTGTGATAGAAGAATCTACTGCTGTTGATTCAATCAATTCAAATGCACTTTCTCCAACAGGATAAAAAGAAATTTTTGCTTTTTGTTCTTCTACAATTTCTGTATGTGGATTTTCTGTATTAAATATTTGAGAAAAAATTTTTGCGGAGTCTTCTGTTTTTTTTACAGCAATTCCAATATGAGCAATACGTTTAATCATAAATTAATTTTTAGTTTTATTAAGCATTTCTACAATGCCTTTACTATTAGCAATTAAAATTCCACATAATACACACAATGCTCCGAAATATGTTTGCGAAGCAAGTGTTTCTTTCAATAATAACATTCCCAATACAACAGCCACAATTGGTGTAATGAATGCTGTAAGAGAAAGCATCACGGCTTGCACACGTTTCAACAACCAATAATAACTAATAAAAGTTAATACTGTGGCAAATAAAGCCAAATACAAAATTGCTATCGTAGAAGAAGTAGTAAATTGTATTGTAGAATAATTTTCTACTAATATACTTGCGATAAGAAGAAATACTCCACTATAAAGCGTTGGAATAAATATTGTTGCTAACGAACTAAGATTCCCACCATGTTTTTTTACAACAATAGCAGAATATCCTTGTAACATTGCACTTCCAATAATCGCAAACATTCCAAAAATAGTTTGTTGATTTCCTATGGCAATATCTTTTGCAAAGATAACACATATTCCTACAAAACTAACAAGCATGCCAAAAATTTTTGGTGGAGTAAGTTTTTCATTAGGAAGAAAAAAATAAGAAAACATCGCAACAGAAAATGGAAATGTTGCAAATAAAATTGCTGCTAATCCCGAAGAAACATATTGTTCACCCCAATACACTAAAGAAAATGGTACTGCAAATGATGTTAAAGAAATAGTCAGATACAGTTTGTGAGAACGAGAATCAAACGGAATTGAAATTTTACGCAAGTACACAATAACCGCAAGAATTAATCCTGCTGATAGAAAACGAAGTGATGCACCCAAAAGTGGTGGAATGGTTTCTATAGTAACTTTAATTGCTAACCATGATGAACCCCACACGGTGCAAACTATCAAATACGAAAGAATTACCCGTAACCGTTCACTCATAATTATTCTGCCATAAGATTAAGTACAAAACCAGAAACTAATTTAGGATAAAAAAATGTAGATTTTTGCGGCATAGTAAAACCCGCTTTGGCAACATTTCGCACTTGTTCAATTTTTGTTGGATTGACAAAAAATGCAATTTGTGATTTTCCGCTGGCAATTTCATCAACACAATCCCCTACTTTTTGAATATAATGAATATTGAGTTTTTTCTCTTGTGCTTCGGAAGAAATATGTAGCAAATTTCCCAAAATATAATTGTGCAAAAGCACAACATCTAATTCTTGCACTTCTTTGGGTAAATTATTTCCTACTAAGGGTTCTATAGAGGAATTCTCTTTTAAAGAAATTACACAAAATTTAGAAAAATCTTTTGCAACCATTCCATAAGCAAATTGCTGATATGTGGAAAGTGCTTTCATCATTAAATCTGCATTAGGATATAATTGAATATCAAAATGATTTTTTAATTGTGCGAGAAATGTCTGCCAATTAAATTCTGATAAACTATGAATAACACGATGCGTTGGAAAAATTACCAATCCCTCATCATCTAAATTTGTAAAAAACATCATCACATAATTATATAATTCTTTTCCTGTGTGATTTGGGTTTTGTGATTTCATCAAATCACGATATGCTAAAGCGGTTTCATAACGATGATGTCCATCAGCAATTAGTACTTGTTTAGGAGACATTTCTTTTGCAACAGCATCTATCACTTTTTTATCAATGACATTCCACACTTGATTGTGAACATTATCAAATACTACATCTATTATTGGTGATGTATGATATGATGGTGCGAGAAATTCATCAATGCGTTTTTTTTCATCTGAATACAATGAAAATATTTGGCTAAAGTTTGAATTGGTTGCTTTGAATAATTTAAATCTATCTTCCTTTGCTTTGGAAAGCGTTTTTTCGTGAGGCAATACTATTTTCTTTTCAAATTCCTCTAACTGACATAATGCAATAAAACCCTTTCGCTGAATCGTTTTTCCATTTTGGTCTGCAAATGTTTGCACTAAAAGATAGATTGATGGTGCTGTATCTCGTTGAAGAATTTCTGTTTGTTGCCATTCTGAAAATGTTTTTGCAGCAGATGAATATCTATCTTCCTCTCTTCCCAAAATTAATCTTATAATATTGTGTGGAGATTTTTCGTAAAATCCCTTTTGCTGTTCTGGTGAAATAACGTCGTACGGTGGAGCAATGACATTTTCTAATTTTACTTTGTTTTGATTATATCGGATTCCGCGAAATGGTTGGATTGTTGCCATGTTTTTTGGTTTTTAGTTTTTGGTTCGTAGTTATTAGTTTTTTTTTATAGATTGTTTCGTTCCATTTACGTAAAACTCGCAATGACAATCTTATAACTGATTACTGACTACTGAAAACTGATTACTTTTTACTTTCCACAAACTCCGTAACAATTTTTTTGTATAAAGAATCTCCTAATGTTGAAGGAATTGTAGAATGTCCTGCGTTTGGTATGCGAATAAATTTTTTGGGTTCATTGGCATTTTCATAAATGACTTTAGAATTTTTATCAATATCAATAAACGTATCACTTTCCCCATGCAATAACAGTAATGGTACAGAAACATTTTTAATTTTTTCTGCATTATTATATTCTCCATCCATCACGTAAGAATTGGGAATATCCAACACTACTCCGCTTTGCACTAAAGCCGTTGCGGAAGCAAATGGTGCTTCGGCAATTAATACTCGTGGAGTAAATTCATTCGCTGCAAGATGAATTGCTGCTGCACATCCAAGAGAAAATCCATACAAAGCAATTGATGTATCAGCAATATTTCCGCGTGAGCGAATATATTGTAACGCAACTTTTGCATCGGAATATAATGCTTCTTCAGAAGATGTTCCTTCACTCATTCCAAATCCTTGATAATCAATAATGAAAATATTATATCCCATTTTGTAAAATAATTCTACTCTATCCCAATAAAATTGAATGTGGTCTTTGTTTCCATGAAAATACAAAATTGTGTAGTTTGGTTTTTCTCCGTTGGATTCTACAAAATATCCATAAATTTTCTTTCCTTGTGAGTTGAGTATGACTTGGGTTCTTTTTGCTTCGGGAATTATTGCTGTACTTAAATTATAAGATGTAAGTTTTGTTGCATTAAATAGATTATCATCTAAGGAAAAACATCCAAAAAGAAAAAGTGAGAGAAAAAGCGTGAAGATAGTTTTATGCTTCATGATATTCTGTAATATAATTTTAGACATTGATAGTTCCATTAATCCACCATTTTATAAATGTAGTGAGATTAGGAGCAACCCACATTCGACTATCATTTTCATGATTCCAAGTAAAAATATCAAATCTGTCAATTCTTCCATTTAAAGTCACAAAACCAAATAAATCTCCATTGCCTGCATCAGATATAAAAAGTAACTGTTCAAAAGACATATATAGATTTTTAAAATCTGGATTAGTTCTATATTCTTTATTCTCTTTTATGATTTTTTCTATACTCCAAATAAATTCACCAATAACTTTACCTTCTAATAATTCTTGAATGCCATCAGTTCGTTTATACATTTCTTCAAATTCAATTGGTAATTCAACTAACTGAAATTCTTTTTTTAAATTGAAAAACAAATTATTGCTTGCTGGTGTTCGAAAACGAAATTTTTTCGTATCAAGTGAATTAAGTTCAGTAGTTATATATTCTTTCCAAGCATTATTCATAATTAATTACTCCAATTGATACTGAATACCAAAATACACACCAACACTTCCATAACCATTAATTGCTGCAGCACTTTGAAACACTCCATGCGGATTATAATAATTTGCTCCAATCCATTTCACTTCCACCTGTCCAAACATATTATCACTAATATCAAACTGCGAACCAACAAATGGAGAAATTAGTAAAAGTGGTTTATGAATTTGATACCAATTATCTGCACCAAAATACAGTAATGTTTTTCCTACAGAATAACTTCCATTCACTGTGAGTGATGGATACAATCGAAAAATATTTTTTCTTGTTATATCAGAAAAAAATGTGAGTTTTGCTTGTGTAGTTATTTCGGGAATATAATTTTGCTCTTTTGTAAGAGAAGTTGCAGCACCAACATCTATTCCTGCAGTACCATACATGAGCGAAGTGAAATGCAAATTTGCAACTCCAGTAATACTTTCAGAAAAACCATACATTGCTCCGATATTGAGATATGGTGCTGGAACAAGTATTCCCAATGGAATTAATGTTCCACCAAGTGATGAGGTAATGCGAGTTTCTTTTTCTTGCAACACTCTCACAGGTTGAGTAATTCCACAGTGAAAGGAGATTACTGAAATGAAAATCAAAAATGGAATAGTATATTTTTTCAAATTTGTTATTCTAAAAATTTCTTTAAAATTACCCTATATGCTGGTGAATATTGTTTACGATAATGGAAAGAATGATGTACTGCAGGATAGTTTTGCTTTCGTTTTTCTTCAACAAAAATTTTTACATCATCATATAAAAATGAGATTTCTTTTTTTGCAGACATTTCTAAAAAAAGATTTAAACGTTCTTGCAATAATTTTTCTGATACTTCAAATTCTTCTGTAGTCTGCACAAATGCTTTTGCTAATTCTTGAATATCTCTATTATAAAAAATAAATGGTGAAAGATTTACGCGGATAAGCGTACTATCAAAAGAAAGATTTTCAAATAATGGGATACTATCTGATGGCGAAAGATTTTGTATTTCTTGTTCCAGATAATTCTGTGCCATCTCTAATGTCACGCCGGCGTGAGCATTTCCCATTGCCGATTGATGAACAAATTTATACATATCTTGAATTTGCATTTCAGGATATCGTTGGAATTGTTCATGTATAAGCAAACGAAATTTTTCTATCTCATTTGTTTGAGAAAATACATAATTGCCAAAAAATGTTATAAAAAAGAAAATCTTTATCATAGTTTTTTAAAAAAGTCTGCAAAAAGATACACAATTCTCTTTTCTAAAAAAAGATTACAAACTTGCATTTTGGTAAATTTTGATACTCTTAAAAAATTATTACAAAAAAATGTTAGACATCCTCATAATCCAAAAAATCATGGTCAAAGGTCAAATAAATAAAAAAGGACGGATTTTTGTCCTGCATAAGCGGGACAACTCCGTCCTTGAA
>CALETH010000094.1 GCA_937920105.1 uncultured Bacteroidota bacterium | reverse complement strand
AGCACGCGAAATGAATGTGATGGTTGGACCAGGAAGAGGAAGTGCCGCCGGAAGTATCGTTTCTTACGCAATCGGAATTACCAATGTTGACCCATTGAAATACGATTTGCTTTTCGAAAGATTTTTAAATCCAGACCGTGTTTCGTTGCCTGATATTGACGTGGATTTTTCTGATTATGGACGCGGAAAAGTTATTGAATATGTTCGAAAAAAATATGGTGAAGATTCCGTTTCTCAAATTATTACTTTTGGAACACTTTCCTCACGCGCCGTATTAAAAGATGTTGCACGTGTTTTGGGAATTCCGCTTTCTGTTATTGAACCCATCACCAAACAAATTCCTACACAACTTGGCAAAGTGATGCCGCTTGCCGAAGCATTTGAAACAATTCCCGAACTGAAAGAATTTAAAAATCAAGATGATGAAAAAATTCAACTTCTTGTAAAAGTTTCGCAAGTGTTGGAGGGATTAAATCGCAACGCATCAATGCACGCTGCAGGAATTGTGATTGCTCCAGATTCGCTCAGCAATTTTGTTCCGATGTATAAAACATCATCAACAGAATTGATGACGCAATTTACGATGAAAGATTTGGAAGATGCTGGTTTGTTGAAAATGGATTTTTTGGGATTGCGGACGCTCACGGTTTTGGAAAACGCATTAGAACAAATCAAAAAAAATCATGGAATTGAAATTGATTTAGATAAGATTCCGGAAAACGATAAAAAAACGTTTGAATTATTTAGTAAGGGACAAACGATTGCGGTGTTCCAATTTGAAAGTCCCGGAATGCAAGATTGGTTGCGAAAACTAAAACCAACTTCTATTAGCGACCTTGTGGCAATGAATGCACTGTACCGTCCCGGACCAATGGAAAATATTGGAGATTTCATCCGCCGTAAACACGGTCAGCAAAAGATAGAATACCTCCATCCAAAACTTGAATCAATCTTAAAAGAAACTTATGGTGTAATAGTTTATCAAGAACAGGTAATGCGAATTGCAAGTGATGTTGCTGGTTTCACTTTGGCAAAATCCGATTTGATGAGAAGGGCAATGGGGAAGAAGGATAAAAAAATCATGGCGGAATTGAAAGCAGAATTTATTGATGGAGCAAAATTTCACACCAAAACCCCTGCAAAATTAGCCGCTGAAATTTTTGATTTGATTGAAAAATTTGCATCGTACGGTTTCAATAAATCTCATAGTGTTGCGTACTCTATTATTGCGTATCAAACCGCATATCTTAAAGCAAATTATCCAGCGGAATATATGGCAGCCGTACTTTCTTCGGAAATTGGTAACACGGATAAAATTGTTCTTTTTATCGATGATTGTAAAAAAATGGGAATGGAAGTTCTTCCACCTGATGTGAACGAAAGTGATTCAAACTTTACCGTTACTGAAAACGGTATTCGTTTCGGACTTGCTGCAATTAAAAATGTTGGAGAAAATGCTGTTAAAAATATTTCACAGATAAGAAACCAAACTTCTTTATTTTCATCATTTTATGATTTTTGTTCTAAAGTAGATTTACGTGTGGTGAATAAGAAGACCATCGAAAGTCTTATTCTTTCCGGAGCGTTTGATTCGATGAATTCACACAGAGCACAATTATTAAAAGTGTGTGAGCAAACGATGCAAGGTGCCGCATTAGCACAAGAACATCAAGAGCGAGGACAATCTAATTTTTTTGAAATGGGTGGGGAAAAAGAAAAATCTGTTATACAGCCAATGACACTTCCCAATATTCCATTGTGGAATGAAATGGAACGTTTAGCCAACGAAAAATCTGTGTTGGGATTTTATGTTTCGGGACATCCGCTTTCAAAATATGAAAATGAACTGACCACATTTTCCAATGTTCAACTTGGAAATGTGGAGGAATTGAAAACCACATCTGTTCGTGCTGGCGGAATTATTACCGGCATCAAAAAGAAAATTGATAAAAGAGGTGGAATAATGGCATTTATTTCCATCGAAGATTTTACGGGAAAAGCCGAATGCATAGTTTTTTCATCTTTATTTAAAAAACAAGAACATCTTATAAAAGAGGAAGCCGTTGTGTTGGTAGAAGGAGATGGAGAGGTGAACGGAGATACTTTAAAAATAATTGCAAAAGAAATTACCGCTGTAGAAACCGTTCGCGAAAAATTTGCGAAAAAATTATTTATATTAGTAAATATTGATGTAGTAACAGAAAATTCTTTGGGGAAACTTCAAGAAATTTTGGAAACGAACAAAGGAACATGTCAATGTTATTTTAACATTGTCGGAAAAAATAGCGAACAGCAAGTGTATCTTTCAAGAAAATATTCCATCAAACCAACATCAGAATTTTTGGAAAAAGTTCAATCAATTTTAGGAAGTAATAGTGTAAAGGTTACTTGAGAAAAAGGAGAGTTCATGAATAATAAATCAATGGTAAAATTAAGCAACATTATAGGAATTATTTCAATTATTCTTTTAGTGTATTGGGTTTTTGTTTTTATTTCAATAACAGTTTTTGAATTTAAAGTCTTTCAAGAGAATCTTACAGAAACATTTTATTTAAGTGTTGTTGCAATATTAGCACTTATGTGTGGTGCCTTAATATTAAATGTGATGTTTAATTTAACAAGAATAGCAGAAAAACATAATCAAGATAATGTTGATATTTCAAAAAAATCATTTAAAAAAATAGGAATCATATTAGGAGTAAGTTTTCCATTAATATTTGGATTATTATTTGGAGGTGATTATTTAACTGCACAGAATAAAGAAAAAACACTTATTGCAGCAGCAAAATCTATTATTGAAAATAATCCGGAAAAAAATAATAATTTTTTAAATTATTCATTTAATGAAGAATGGATTTTTGAAACAGGAAATATATTACAAATCTATTCTAAAACCGATGAAAATTTTTCAAATATTAGTATTATTGTTCTTGATACTTTATATAAATCACAAGTTTTTTTAAGTTTTGGAAAATATTATGGGGAATTGAATGATAAAACTCTACCCAAAAAAGAAGATTTTATGCAACCAACAACAAAAGAAGAAAGAGAATATTTACATAATGTATTTTTAAAAAATTACGATAAGATTAAGTTTACTTCGTACGATGGTAAGTATGAATTACTATACCCTTACTTCAAAGATGGAAAGAAAATAGTTTTCTATTTTTCAGATTATCAACGTTATGGAAAATTTGGAAGTTAAAAACAAAATATATTAATCAATGGAGAATATTATGAAATCAACAGTAGAAATCACCGATGCAAACTTTAAACAAGAAGTATTGGAATCTAACATTCCTGTACTTGTAGATTTTTGGGCAGAATGGTGTGGACCATGTAAAATGATAGCACCAGCAGTTGAGGAACTCGCGACAGAATATCAAGGGAAAGTAAAAATTGGAAAATTAGATGTTGATTCCAATCCACAAATGTCCATGCAATATGGAATTCGCAGCATTCCAACATTACTAATTTTTAAAGGTGGAAAAGTGGTAGATCAAATAGTTGGTGCACCACGAGATACAAAAAGAGCATTATCAGAAAAACTAAATCTGCATATAGCATAACCGTTAGATATAGACTACAAAAGTTTTTTTAACTTTTGTAGTCTTGCTATTATTATTCCCAAAAAATAATTTGTGTCCCCACAAATCAAAAAAATCCTTCTCATTCGCACTGATAGAATTGGTGATGTCATCCTTTCATTACCAATGCTTCCAATTCTTAAACAACAATTTCCAACAGCAAAAATTTCCGTTCTTGTAAAACCATACACACGTGAAATTGTAGAAAATCATTCTTGTGTAGATGAAGTTCTTTTGTATGATGAACAAGAATCCTTTTTTTCCTTCCTCAAAAAAATCAAACAAGAAAAATTTGATATAGCAATATTTCCCTATCCAAGAGTGAAAATTGCCGTTGCAATATTTTTTGCAAAAATTCCAATTCGAATAGGAACCGGCTATCGTTGGTATTCATTCTTTTTTAATAAAAAATGGTATGAACATCGTAAAGATGCAAAAAAACATGAAGTAGAATACAATCTTAATCTTCTTCAAACACTTGAAATTAAAAATACCACAACACCACAATTTGAATTTTTTATTTCCCCAAACGCACAAAAAAAAGTAGAAGAAATACTGCAACAAAATAACATTCATTCTACAGAAAAATTCATTATCTTACATCCGGGAAGTGGTGGTTCTGCACGTGATTGGAGTGAAGAAAATTTTGCACAACTTGGTGATATAATAGTTGAAAAATTGAAAATAAAAATTATCATCACCGGTGGAAAAGGAGAAGAAGAGTTAGTAAAAAGAGTTTCACAAAAAATGAAACAACCATCACTGCAATTAGTAAATATATTTTCTATTATGGAATTAGGAGCGTTGTTACAAAAAGCAAAAATATTTATTGCAAACTCCACCGGTCCATTACATCTTGCAGCAATTTTGGGAACACCAGTAATTGGTTTTTATCCACCAATACAACAATGTAGCCCAGTACGCTGGGGACCTGTTACAGAAAAGAAAAAAATATTTTTAGCAGATGCACAGCAATGTTCGGTATGTCAAGGAAAACCATGTCAATCCAACAAGTGTATGGAACAAATCACCGTTGAACAAGTACTTCAAAGTATAAAGGAACTATTATGAATAAATATTATATTCTTTTTTTCTTCTGTGTAGGAATTATCACAGCACAAGAAAAATCTGCAAAAAATACACAAGCGAAAATCGTAAAATCAGATACAACAAAAAGTATAAAAATACAAAATACATTTGCGGTGGGAGAAAAATTAATATTTGATGTTGGTTACGGATTTATTACTGCCGGCGAAGCCACAATGGAAGTTCCTCAATATGATAGTATTAATGGAAATCTTACATATAAAATTTTATTTACCGTTCGTACAACGCCCACATTTTCTGCAATCTTTGAAGTAAGAGATAGATATGAAACATTTATGGATGTGAAAACATTATTACCATGGAGGTTTGAACAACACATTAGAGAAGGGAAATATAAAAGAGATTTCAGTGCAACATTTGATAGAAAAAAAAATCTTGCATTCACATCATCCAATGATACAGTTTCTATTCCGCCAGATGCACACGATATAGTTTCTGCATTTTATTTTATTCGCACAATGGATTTTTCAAAATCCAAAAAAGGAGATGTTGTGTATCTTAAAAATTTTTACAAAGATACAACCTATCAATTACAAGTAAAATATCACGGAAAACAAACCATCTCTGTGGATGCCGGAACATTTAATTGTTTCATTGTAGAACCAATGGTAAAAGAAGGTGGTTTATTTAAAAGTGAAGGAAAAATTCTTATTTGGCTTTCTGATGATGAAAGAAAAATTCCTGTGAAAGTATCAACAAAAGTTATTATTGGTTCTATTGATGCAGAATTGCGAGAATATTATGGCATTAATGGGGAATTGAAAGGAAGAAAAAAATAATGGAAGAATTTAACCAAGAAAATTTACTAACACCACAACCTAAAAGTGAACGATACAAACCATTACCATTCACGATTTTTGTTTTATTAGCAATTTTTTTTCTTTATCAAGTGGTTGGCGGTGGAATAACATTATGGATTTTTGGTACTTCAGTAACACAAGAAAATGTTCAAGCAATGCGAATAGCAACAATGATTGCACAAATAATGTTTCTTTTCATTCCAACATTATTGTTAATAAAACAACAACACGGAACATTTGCTAATTGCCTGCCACGCCGCATACCAACAACTGCAGAAATAATTCTTACCATCGTTGGAGTTTTTTCATTGCAACAAATATTACAAGTGTACATGTATTTTCAAGAAAAAATACCCTTACCACATGTGATAGAACCATTTGTAGAACAAATGAAAAAAATGATAGAAGAAACCTATCGTGTTTTAGCATTAGCACAATCAACCCCAGAATTATTATTAATTATTGTCGTAGTTGCCTTAACACCATCATTATGTGAAGAATTTTTATTTCGTGCATTAGTGCAGAAAAATTTTTCATTAGCAACAAATAAAAAAATCGGATTTATTCTCACCGGAATAATTTTTGCTATGTACCATCTTAATCCATTTTTAATTATTCCATTGATGGTATTAGGAATATATTTTAGTTTTTTGTCTTATCGTTCAGAAACAATTATCTTACCAATCATTGCACATTTCACAAATAATTGTAGTTCCATTGTTGGATTATATATGGAACAGCATAGTAATCTTTCCGATGTTCCGTTAATTTCAGATGTTGCACAAATATCGTTGTCAGAAATAGTTCCAATCGCTGTTGGCGCGATAATTATTTTTTCAATATCATTTTATTTTTATCTAAAAATAACTTCTTCAATTTCAGAAAAGTAATATTGTCATTCCTGCGAAAGCAGGAATCCAGTTTTTAAATTTATAGTCATAAAAATATGCAACTTTCAAACCTCACATCCCGCATCCTCGTCGCACTCGTTGCAATTCCAGCAATTATTTATGTTACGCTCATTGGTGGAATACCATTTTTTCTTTTTGTTCTTGCAATCTCAATTCTTTCACTTATTGAGCTCTATAAAATTTCAGAAAAAAAGGGGTGTTTTCCTCAATATGTTTTTGGAATTATAGGATTGATTACTATTGAATTTTTATTTTTTTTAGATTCCTTGTATTTAATAATGGCAATAATAGTATTTACAATATTATCACTATTAATAGAACTATTTCGAAATAAAGGTTCAGCATTTTTCAATATTGGAGCGACATTATTTGGAACATTATATTTGGGCTTATCATTAGGTTCGCTTATGTTAATTCGTAAAACTTTTTCTAATGAAGGGAAAATAATAATTGCAATTTTTGCATCAATTTGGATGTGTGATACTGCTGCATATTTTGTTGGCAAAAAATTTGGAAAACACAAGATGTTTGTAAGAGTAAGTCCAAATAAAACATGGGAAGGTGGTACTGCGGGTTTTTTTGCTTCTATTATTATAATGGTTATAGCACAAAAGTTTTTCTTTCAAGATAGTATAATAACAATTGCACAATCACTTATAATAGGAACTATTATTGGAGTTTTTGGACAACTTGGTGATTTTATAGAATCACTTTTTAAACGAGATGCCGGTGTAAAAGATTCTTCACATTTTATCCCAGGACATGGTGGTGTGTGGGACCGTTTCGATAGTTTGATTTTTGTATCACCCATCATAGCAATTTTTCTTTATCTTATGGCGCACTTTAAATAATGAACACACAATCTCAAAAAATACATATCATCACACTTGGGTGTGCAAAAAATACTGTAGATTCAGAAGTATTACAAAGTCAACTTCGTAATAATGATTTTATATTAACTTCTACAATTACTAATGCAGATATTGCTATCATCAATACTTGTGGATTTATTGAAGCAGCAAAACAACAATCCATAGATACAATTCTGAATGCAGTAGAAAGAAAAAATAAGGGAACATTAGATAAAGTTTTTGTGATGGGATGTTTATCAGAACGTTATCATAAAGAACTTGCTAAAGAAATTCCTGAAGTTGATAAATTTTTTGGTTCAAATGAACTTCCACGCATTTTAAAAGAACTCGGGGCAGAATACAAACATCACTTGCTTGGAGAACGCGAACTTTCTACGCCATCATATTATGCATATCTAAAAATTTCTGAGGGTTGTGATAACCCTTGTTCGTTTTGTGCAATTCCACTGATGAGAGGAAAGCATCGTACAAAGCCTGTTGAAGAAATTATGCAAGAAGTGATGAATGTTGTTCAAAAAGGAGTGAAAGAACTTATCGTTATCGGACAAGATACAACATATTATGGTTTGGATTTATATGGTGAAAGAAAACTTTCGTCACTCTTAACATCACTTGCCTCTGTAAAAGAATTAGAGTGGATTCGTTTAATGTACGCATATCCAGCAAAATTTCCTTTAGATGTTTTAGATGTCATTGCAGATAATCCAAAAATATGTCGTTATATAGATATTCCAATTCAACACGCTGCAGATAATGTTTTAAAATCTATGAGACGTGGGATTACACGAAGAGCATTAACAGAATTATTACATAAAATTCGGGAAAAAATTCCCAATATTGCAATTCGCACAACACTTATTACCGGTTATCCCAATGAAACAGAAAAAGATGTCGAAGAACTGATTCAATTTATGAAAGAAGTACAGTTTGATAGACTTGGAGTTTTTACCTATTCACAAGAAGATGGAACAGTGGCGTTTGATTTAGGAGACACTCTTTCGGAAAAAGAAAAAGAACAACGTAAAGCGTACATTATGGAAACCCAACAGCAAATTTCGCTTTCACAAAATGAAAAAAGAATAGGGAAGCAAACAAAAGTAATTATTGAACGAAAGGAAAATGAACATTACGTTGGAAGAACAGAATGGGACGCCCCTGAAATAGATAATGAAATATTTATTCCCTTTTCTGAAAAGTACAATTTTTCTATTGGAGATTTTGCCAAAGTAACAATTACTGATGCAATGGAATATGATATGGTTGGTGAAGTGATAAAATAATAAGTATTGTCATTCCCGCACTCCGCCACAGGCGGATTTAGCAGGAATCCATTTTTGGAAAATAAGTTTATTTTTAAAACAACTAAAAATTTTGTAATTATTTCATAATTTACCACTTGCTAATATTCTTTTTCTTTCTTATTATTTCAAAACAATTAATTAACATATCTTAATAATTTTTAATTAGAGGAAATTTTTTATGAAAAAACTCATTGTTGCGGTAAGCATGTTTGTTGCAACTGTTATGTATGCACAAGTTGAAGTAGGAACAGCTAATGTTACAGGTGGAACACTTGATAAAGGTACAGGGGAAAGAAGCGTAAGAATAGATGTACAATTCGCAAAACCATATAATGTAAAACCACAAGTAATGATTGGTGTTGCTTCTGTTGATGCAGATAAAAGCGATAATCTTCGTTATGATATAAAAGCAGTTTCTGTTTCTCGTGATGGTTTTACTATTGAAGCAAAAACATGGGCAAGTTCAAAAATCTATTCAATGAAAATTAATTGGATGGCTTACAACGAAATGAAAAAAGAAGAACCTAAAAAAACTACAACCACAAAGAAAAAGAAATAAATTCAAATAATTGTTGATTGTCAAAAAGCCCCTTCTAAAAAAGGGGCTTTTGTTTTTCCCTTCATTTGAAACTATATTAAAGAGGTAATAGAGAACAAAAGTTTTTAAAACTTTATTAAAATAATGATGGAGGATAATTATGAACACGAAAATCGGGATTTGGTTAGATTATGATAAAGCATATTTCGTTACCATTAATGGAAACGAAATCACAACAAAGAAAATAGAATCAGAAATAGAACATCTTCTCAGAATAGAAGGAGAGCAGAGTAATCACACACGATTTGGAGAACATCGTTCCAATAATGAATACTCAAAAAACGAAAGAAAGAAAAATCAAACAAAAGAATATGTAAAAAATCTTGTTCATCATCTTAATGGTGCAAGTGCAATCATGATTTTTGGACCAGCAGAAGCAAAGAAAGAATTAGAAAAAGCAATTAATGAGAAAAAAGATATGGCAGGAAAAGTAAAAGCAGTTCTTTCCGCAGATGTGATGTCAGAAAATCAAATAGTAGCAAAAGTGAAAGAGTTTTTTGCAGTGTAAGTTGTATAAAAATGTCAGACATCTTACCGAAGAAAAGTGTAAAAATCATTTTTATCTTCAAAATCTATGAACAAGATGTCTGACTTTTTCTTGTAATAAATTTTTTTCTATAAAAACTTGATTTTTCACGTAAAAACAAATATATTAAAAACTAATATAAATTTAGTACAATAAATTATTAGGAGAATTACTGTGGCATTAGGAGATAAAAGCACACACTTTTTTAATCAAAGTGAAATACAACAAAAATGGTATGTTGTTGATGCAGAAGGAAAAACCGTCGGACGAATTGCTTCAAAAATAGCAACCATTTTACGTGGAAAACATAAACCAATTTTTACTCCAAACTCTGATGCAGGAGATTTTGTTATTGTTATCAATGCAGAAAAAGTAAAAATTGCAAGCAAACGTGCAGAACAAAAAGAATATTTTCATTATACCGGCTATCCAGGTGGAGCAGTATTTGAAAAATATAAAGATGTGTTACGAGACCATCCTGAAAGAATTATCGAATATGCTGTGAAAGGAATGATTCCTCATACAAAATTAGGGAGAAAAATTTTCAAAAAATTAAAAGTGTATAAAGGAAATACCCATCCACATTCAGCACAAAAACCTGAAATATTATCGTTCAATTAATTATATAATGGAGAATAGAAATAATAATGCAATCTTATAATGCTGTTGGAAGAAGAAAAACATCCGTTGCACGAGTTATTGTAAGAAATGGTAGCGGAACAATTACTGTCAATCGCAAACCCATTGAAAAATTTTTCCCAAAAGAAATTTCTCGTTCTACAGTTACAAGACCGCTTCACGTTACAGAAACTGAAGGAAAATATGATGTGTTGGTGAATGTGAATGGTGGCGGAGTAAGTGGACAAGCAAGTGCAATTTCTCTTGGTATTGCACGTGCATTAGTAAAAATTAGTGAAGAATATCGTTCTTCATTACGAAAATTTGAATTACTTACTCGTGACCCTCGTATGGTTGAACGTAAGAAATACGGTTTGCACAAAGCACGCCGTGCTACACAGTTCAGCAAGCGCTGATACGACGCAGCATATCGGGCGCAAGCCCCAAAAAAGGCGCCTTTGGGCGCCTTTTTTTATGGCAGCGATTTGATTAGTCGCTCGTTGTAGACGATCTTGAGTTTCTTGCGCGAGTCTTTCACATCTTCTTCAAATACAGCGCCCAAAAGTTTGGTACGCAGGTCGTTTTCGACTTTCCAACTGACTTCTGAGAGCTGGACTTTTTCGAGTGCCCTTGAAACATCATAGATGCGAACGATGACGATGCCGTCTTTTCCGAGGTAGGGGTCTGGTTTACTCACATCCCTGCCGGCCATGTCCAGAATGAGACGATCGTAATAGTCGCGTTTTTCGCGCTCGTCCAGACCGCGGCCGCGATCATAGCCCTGAATGGTGTGGGGTTTTGCCGTGGGGATAAACTTCGGTTCTGCCGCATACTTTGCCGCCAGCTCCGCGAAGTTTCCGCCCTTGTCGAGTTTCGCAATGAGCTCTTCACC
>CALETH010000093.1 GCA_937920105.1 uncultured Bacteroidota bacterium | reverse complement strand
TTCTCTAATAATTTCTTTTTAAGTTCTTGTACTTTACTATTTTTAGTTGCAACAGCACAACTCATTGGAACAATTGCTACACATCTTGCACCATCAACCAAACATTCAAGATTATTTAAAACGTATTCAAGTTCTTCAGTATCTTTTTTCTTGTCAGCTTTGTATGGAGGGTTTAGGAAACCAACAGTAGGCTTTCTTTTCTTTATATTTTCAATAATATTATCATCAAAACAACTTCCAGATAAAATATTCGTCTTTCCATCTTGATGGATATACATATTTGAAACTGCAAGGGCAAAAATCTTAGCTTGATACTCAACACCAACTAATTGATTTGCTTTAATTCTTTTTATTGTCGCTGTGTCATTTTTAGCATCAATAAACATTCGTTTCATTGCACTAATCAAAAAGCCGCCTGTGCCAGTACAATTATCATATACAACGCTATTTTTATTTACGTCCGCTAAATCCGCAAACAATTCAGTAATATGTAACGGAGTTAAAACAATGCCTAACCCTGTATCACTATTAGCAGATCTCAAAGATTCAACATAGAGTTGACTTAATACGTCAAAATATTCATGAGTCCTTATAAAAGAGTTTATATTTTTATCATGAAAAGTTTAACAAAAAAAACAATGTATAATGCCCTTCTAAAAAAAGATATTTCTTTTGAAGGATTATTTTTTGCAGGAATAAAAACAACGGGCATTTTTTGCAGACCAACATGTACTGCAAAAAAACCACATCTCAACAATGTAGAATTTTTTACTACAACACAGGAAGCATTACTGAATGGTTACAGACCGTGCAAACGATGTTCTCCTTTGGAGTTTGCAGGAGAAACTCCTCCATTTATCAATACAATACTTTCACAGCTCAATCATAATCCAACAATAAAAATTAAAGATTTCGATTTAGTAAAAATGGGAATTGAACCACATCGAGTTCGACGGTGGTTTAAAATACATCACGGAATTACTTTTCAAGGATATCAACGTATGCTCAGAATAAACAATGCCTACAAAAAATTATCACAAGGAAACACTGTTACCACTGTTGCGTATGATACTGGTTATGAATCATTAAGTGGTTTCAGTTCTGCCTATCAAAATATTTTTTCTACAGCACCTTCAAATAATTTTACTAATGTTATCAACATTACACGGTTCACAACTCCATTGGGACCGATGTTCGCTTGTGCAACAGAAGAAGGAATTTGTTTGTTGGAATTTACGGAAAGAAGAATGTTAGAATTTGAATTTCGCGATATTCAAAAACGACTACGAGCAAAAATTCTGTACGGAAACAATCCACATTTTGATACCCTTCAACAACAACTTAAAGAATATTTTGATGGGAAAAGAAAAAAATTTGATATTCCGTTAATAACTCCGGGAACAGAATTTCAACAACAAGTTTGGAATGTATTAATGAAAATTCCTTATGGAAAAACTATTTCCTACAAAGAACAAGCAATAAAAATGAAACACATCAAAGCGGTTCGCGCAGTCGCAAATGCTAATGGGTATAACCGCATTGCAATTATTATACCTTGTCACAGAGTTATTGGAGATGACGGAAATTTAAAAGGATATGGTGGAGGTGTGTGGAGAAAACAATGGTTAATTGATTTTGAAAAGAAAAATCAATTTTAATATTTGGGATTATCCTTGAGGTCTAAAGTGAAATTCAAAACCGTTATCTTTTAATACTAAAAGTTTTTGTAAATCATCACCGTAATCAATTTCAAATTGATAAACAAATTTTTCCAATTCTACAAAATTTATAGATTCGATATTTATTTTATGCTGATTAAAATCCCAAGGATTTGTTATTCCTAATAAACTTGCAAATTCTCTACTTGTATTCGAACCTATCATACCAAATAATCTTACTGTAATAATAGAACCGTCATTAGTATTTTCATATAATTCGCTTCTATAATCTAAACAATTTTTAATTTTTTTAGAAAATGGTCCAACAGCAATTATTTCGGCTTGCATCCCCATTTTTTATTTTACTAAATCAATTCCCCAACGCATATACAATGCACCCCACGTATAACCAGCACCAAAACTTGATAAAATTAAATTATCACCTTTTTTGATTTTTCCTGCCTGCCACCATTCTGATAAACAGAGCGGAATTGTTGCAGCAGTAGTATTGCCATATTTATCAATATTAATCATCACTTTAGATTTATCTAATCCCATTCGTTCTGCACAAGAATCAATAATACGTAAATTTGCTTGATGTGGTACAAGCCATTGCACATCTTCACTTTTTAAATTATTGCGTTGCATAATTTCTGCAGAAACATCTGCCATTCCTATTACTGCAGATTTAAATACTGTTTTTCCATCTTGAAACAAATAGTGCATTTTTTGATTTACGGTTTCATGGGTTGGCGGATTAAGACTTCCTCCACCTTTCATGTAAAGATTTGGAGCGCCTTTTCCATCAACATATAATTTGTGGTCAATGATGCCAAATTTTTCATCGGAACTTGGTTCAAGAAGAACTGCTGCTCCTGCATCTCCAAATAAAATGCAGGTATTTCTATCCGTATAATCTAAAATAGAACTCATTTTATCTGCACCAATCACAAGAATTTTTTTGTATCTTCCCGCCTCAATCATTTGCGAACCAATTGTTAAAGCATAGAGAAAACCAGAACATGCGGCGGATAAATCAAAACCCCACGCATTTTTTGCTCCAATTTTTTCTTGCACAAGACATGCTGTGGCAGGAAAAAACATATCGGGGGTTACTGTTGCAAAAATAATTACATCTATTTCTTCAGGGGAAATTTTTCGTTTTTGCAATAAATCTTTTGCAGCATTAGCACCTAAATCTGAAGTTGCACCATGCTCCAAAATTCTTCGTTCAGAAATTCCCGTACGAGTACGAATCCACTCGTCGTTAGTTTCTATCATTTTTTCAAAATCAAAATTGGTAAGAACTTTTTCAGGAAGGTACTGTCCAACAGCGGTAATTACTGCTCGTTGTTTTGTAGAGTTTTGCATGAGTTTTTATGATTATAAATCAAACTTGATAAGCCTTAAAATCTAACTTTTATTTTTGAATAATTTTTTGAATATGTTCATTTATTTTTTTATTAAACATTTCTTCTGCACGAAACAACATATTCTTAATTGCTTTTGGTGTAGAACTTCCATGTCCGATAATTGTAATTCCATTCACACCAAGAAGCGGAACACCACCATATTCTTGATAATCCATATCTTTAAAAATTGTACGAAGTGGTTTTCGCATAATCCCCATAAGAAGTTTTTGAAAAATTCCTTGTGCTGCATATTCTTGAAATTTCTTTTTCAAATATGTAGGAACACTTTCACCAAACTTCAACAACACATTTCCAATAAAACCATCACACACAACCACATCGGCTTTCCCGTTAAGAATATCTCTTCCCTCAACATTTCCAACAAAATTAATTTTCGCTTTGGAATTTTTAAATAATTCGTACGTTTCTTTTGTTAATTCATCACCTTTGGATTCTTCTTCTCCAACATTTAATAATCCAATACGTGGATTTTTTTTCTGAAAAATATATTCAGAATAAATGCTTCCCATCAAACCGAATTCATATAAAAAATGCGGCTTGCAGTCTATCACTGCACCTGCATCAATAAGAAGAGTTGGTCCGCTTGTGGAAGGAAATATTGCTGCAATTGTTGGTCTGGTAACTCCGGGAATTCTTCCTAACATGATTGTAGAGGCAGCAGCCACTGCTCCGGTATTTCCCGCACTCACAAATGCGTGTGCTGAATTATTTTTTTGTAGACCTAAACCTATAGCAAGCGAAGAATTTGGTTTTTGTTTTAAGGCAGCAACAGGGGAATCATGCATGGTGATGATTTCCTGTGCATCGACAATGGAAATATTTGCGGAAATATCTGCTTGGTGAGATTTTCTTTTTTCTATTTCTTGTTGAATAACTTCTTTTTTTCCGACAAGGACAACGTGAAATCGATTGTTGCTTTCTTGCAACGCATCGAATGCACCTTGCACTTCGTTGGCTGGAGCAAAATCTCCACCCATCGCATCAAGCACGATGTGAAGTTTTTCAACTGAGTTTGGCATGAAAAAATGAGATGGGAAACTTACGCTTGTTTTGGAACAAACATTGAGCGACTTGCATAATATCCGCAATTTGGACATGCTCTGTGTTGCAATTTCATTTCACGGCATTGTGGACATTCTGCTGTTGCTAATGCTGTTGCTTTATAATGTGTTCGGCGTTTTCTTCCGCGTGTTTTTGAATGACGGCGTTTTGGATTTGGCATAACTTTATTTTTAAACTATGATTAAATGATTATTCTTTTTGATATTTTCCGCTTTCTGAATACTAACTACTGATTACTGACAATCTCCCTCAACTTATTCCAACGAAAATCTATTTCTTTTTCACATGTGCATTGTTCAACATTTAAATCTTTTCCACATTGAGGACATAAACCAGCACATTCTTCTTTACACAAAATTTTATAGGGAACGGCTAATGCAAGATATTCATTCACATCTGAAGAAATATTGATAATGTTTGTTCCTAATGGTAAGAGATAAAAATTATCGTTACTTTCTTCACTATTGACTCGTTCACCTTCCCATTCATACACAGAATAAAATGTTGCTGCGATATTTTTTGTGATGTTTTTTAAACATCTATCACATTGAAAATTTGCTTTCCCTTCTGCAACGATATGTAAGAGAATCTGCCTTCTTTTACTTTCTAAAGAAACTTCTGCTTTTACATCACCAAAAAAAATTTCAGACAAACCAAGTTTTTCTGCTTTTTCTGATAATGTATAATTATGCGTTCCTTCGGAAAGATTGGAAATATTGATTTCCATACCATTCATCCCCTCTTTGACAACAAAATGTTGGCTTTAAATATATTTATTCTGGGATAGATAATCAAGATTTGTGAAAAATTTTGTTTGGAAAATGTAAAAACAATAAATACTCAAAAATTATGAGATTGTGACATAAATCTCATTTTTCCATTTTTTAAGAAAACCTCTTGACAAACAGAAAATAAAATAATATTATTGAAAATTAAATTTATTCATTCACAATTTTAAAGGAGGTTGACAATGAAAAAATCATTGTTGCTACTATTTTTCACTATCTGTTCGTTTTCCATTCTCATTTCCCAAGAAGAAAAAATTTGGGAACACGAAGCAAAAGCATTTTCTCACAAAAACTCACTCGCAAAACTTAACTACCCTGGTGATGCTAACATTGATGTTACTTACTATAAACTTGACCTGGCGGTAACTCCACCAAAAAATATCTCTGGTAATGTCACTGTTTCAGCAAAGGTTCTTTCACAGGGTCTTCTTGGTATTATTTTAGATTTTACTACACAGTTAATTGTAGATTCTGTTAAAATAGGAAACACTGTATTACCATTTACTCAAACAATTAGCCAAGTATATGGAACAGATATTCTTCAAACAAACTTAGATAGACCTTATAATGTTGGTGAAAGTTTTACGATGGTAATAAGTTATCATGGTGTTCCAACCAAAGGTCTTTATTCAACTACTCATAATAATGTACCAGTAATGTATACTTTAAGCGAACCATATGATGCAATGAATTGGTATCCATGTAAAGATACTCCTGCTGATAAGGCAGATTCTTCCGATGTGTGGATTACCGTTGATACTGCTTTTACACCAGTTTCAAATGGAAAACTTACTTCTGTTTTAAATAACAATAATGGTACACACACGTATAAATGGAAAAATAGTTATCCTATTGCACAATATCTCATTTCTCTTGCTATTACTAATTACACTCTTTATACAAATTATTACAAGTACTCACCAACCGATTCAATGGCAATTACTAATTATGTTTATCCAGAAACATTTAATGTTATGGTACAAGAAGATTTTCATAAAGTTTCCCAAATGCTTACTGTGTTTTCCAATAAATTTGGGCAATATCCTTTTATACAAGAAAAATATGGTCATGCTCAATGGGAAAATAATTTTAATTTGGAGCATCAAACAATTTCTTCCATCAGAATTTTTCCAGGAGCTTCTCATGAACTAACATTCTCTCATGAACTAGCTCATCAATGGTTTGGAGATAAAGTTACTTGTAAAGATTGGCATCATATTTGGCTAAGTGAGGGCTTTGCAACATATTGTGAATTTATATGGAAAAATACACAATATGGTACATCTTTTAACTTTAGTCCATCCGCAAAAACTGCACGAGGCAGTATTTATGTACAAAATATTACAGATGTAAATGAAATTTTTAATTATGGGCGTACCTATGCAAAAGGTGCTGCAGTATTACACATGTTACGCGGAATAGTCGGAGATGCTACATTTTTTACCATCTTACAAACCTATCTTAATCATCCATCACTCGCCTATAATGTTGCCACCACAGAAGATTTTCAATCTGTTGCCGAAAATATCTATGGTTCTTCTCTTTACTATTTTTTCCGAGAATGGATTTATGGGGAAAATTATCCAAAGTATAGTATGACTTGGGCTTCAAAAT
>CALETH010000092.1 GCA_937920105.1 uncultured Bacteroidota bacterium | reverse complement strand
ACACTATCAATTTTGATGCATCACATTTACCAGCAGGAATATATTTTTATCGATTACAAAGTGGAGAGTTTGTAGAAACGAAGAAAATGGTATTGTTGAAGTGAGAAGTATAAAAAGCCACAAGAGAATAAAAACTTTTGTGGCTTCACTAATAAACAATATTTATTAACCATTGTTCTAAGGAGGGGTTATGAAAACAATAATAATTTTAATCATGTCAATTTTCTGTGGTGCAGTTGGTATTGCAGAAGAAAAAATTTATCAAAAAACAGAGGAGTTGTGGTTACGTTCCGAAAATAGATGGGAACCAACACTCCGAATAACATATCACTATAATAGTAACGGTGTAATGGAAAAGGAAATAAAAGAACATTATTATAAAGAATGGCTTCCCTTATCAACCAATATCTATTATAATAATGCAATCGGTAAACCGGATTCTGTGTACGGATATAATGATTATGTGGATGGAAAGAATGATTATCGAGAGAGTATTATGTCTATAATGAGCATAATAAATTAATTGAAAAAAGGACATTGCGATATAATAAAGACAAGATATATGAGAGTAACGTTATTAAAACAGAATATAACGATAATGGAACCATCTATTATGAATATACCGAAAAAGTTGGTGGAAATTTTGGTGACAATTCATTGTATAAGTATCGAAAAACTTATACCTATAATAATTTTTCTAAAATTAAAAATGTTTTAGAAGAATGGTATGAAAATAGCAAATGGGTAAATAAAGAAAAGACTGTTTATAATTATCATGTAAATGGAAGCATAATAAGTGATACAGTATTTTCTTGGAATACAGAAACAAGCAATTGGGGAATTAGTCCAGATGTAACAACATATACAAATAATGAATTGGGCAATATTATAGAAAAGAAAATACAAAGAGGATATGGTATGCTTTCTCGTGAAATATATACCTATCATTCTTTTCCTACAACTACAAAACAAGAATCATCACTTGTTGTGTACAGTACACAATTAGAATCAAACTATCCCAATCCATTTAATCCCGCAACAATAATACATTATCAAATAGCAGATGCTGGAGTGGTAAATCTAAAAGTGTACGATGTTTTGGGAAAAGAAATTGCAAC
>CALETH010000091.1 GCA_937920105.1 uncultured Bacteroidota bacterium | reverse complement strand
ACGAATTCCATCAACGCGGATTCCAAAAACAGAGGCGTTGATATAGAAGAAGCCGATGGTTCTCAAGATATCGGACAAGAGTACGGTTCGCTTGACCCTGGAAATGGAACACAAGATGGTTCACCGTTTGATTTTTGGTTTTCCGAAAATAAATTTCCCGAATACAACAATGAATTTTCCGAAACCACAAATCCAAATTCCTTCAGTAATACATTTGCAAAATCACACATCACCATTTCAAACTTTAGTAAAAGTGGTGCAGCAATGACTTTTCAAACAAAAATTGGAGATGATATTGCAACACCAATCGCAACAATCAAAAAGAATAATCTCAAACTCAACAATAATGATTCACCACTCGCCGTTGATATTGGTGGAAATGGAACCCAAGAATTTCTCTACACTTCAGGAGATTCTATTTATGTACTAAAAAATGATTTTACACCATATCTCAATAATTCAACAGGAATTTTTTCTACACAAGGCGGGAAATTTCAGCCAATCGTTGTCAATAATAATATTATTGGAACAAGTGACAGCACAATTTTTGTATTTAAAAATACAGATACAGATAATGATGGACTTGCAGATATTTTTATTCAACAAAAACTTTCATCAAAAATCACCACACCTCCATCATACTTTAATGGAAGTTTTGAATGGGGATTAATAAATGGTAATGTACACGCACTTTCTATTGATGGAAATACTATTAGTGAAGGTGATATTTTTATAAGCAATGAACCAATCGTTACTTTATCCTCTACTCTTTACATTGTTGATGAACACACACTTTGGGCAGGAAACCAACAACAAACTTGGAAATCCACCGCAAAAATTCTCGCAGCAACGTTCACAAAATACAATGAAGAAAACTATGCTATTATAATTTGTGAAGATAATACATTTTCCGTCATTAACCTTTCCACAAAAAAAATCATCACGAAAAATCTTAATAATATTTCCACTTCCCTTGCAGTTGCTGATATTAATAATGATGGAATGAACGACATTATTATTGGAAGCGAAAACAAACTTTACGCTTATAATCTGTATGGAGTATTATTAGGAAATTTTCCTTTCACCATATCTGATAATGGAAAAATTCTTGGAAGTCCAACAATAGTAAAACTCAAAAACAGCAACACCACTGCAATTATTATCGGAAGTTCTAATGGACATTTGTACGCAATAGATAATAAAGCAAAAATATTTAACGGATTTCCATTACAAACCGGTGGAATAGTTTCTTCACCAATTATTTTTGAAAACAAACTCACCGTCTCTTCTACAGATACTTCCATTTATATTTGGAAAGTAGAAAATCTTTTTGATACAGAAAAAATTTTGTGGGAAAATTTCCTTGCCGATAACAATCACACAAATTTTATCAATCAACAAAATACCATCACACCAAAATCTGCACAATTATTACCGAAAGAATTTGCGTACAATTGGCCCAATCCCGTGTATGATAAAACAACCAACATCCGCTACTATCTCGGAAAACCCGCAATAGTCAAAATTAAAATTTTTACCATGGCTGGTGAACTGGTTGATGAATTAACAGGAACTGGTTACGCCAATGTTGATAATGAAGTGCAATGGAATGTTTCCAAAATTCAAAGCGGAGTATATTTTGCAGAAATCAAAGCAACATCAAGCAACGAAGAAACAAGTGTAATAATAAAAATTGCAGTAGTGAAGTAAAACAAATTTTCCCTCCTAATAGGAGGGAAATACAAAGGGTGGTCGTTTGTAACTTTATGACCACCCCTCGCCCCTCCTATAAATAGGAGGGGAACACTATAGTAAAAGATTTTTTCAGCGTTAATCATAACTATCATAAAAATCAGTGTTCCATGTTTTTAATATCATCCATGAAAAAAACTCTTTCCCTCTTCTTCCTATTTTTTTCTTTCCAAATAATTTTCTCTCAAGAAAATCACGTCAACCACACAGAACTTGATTGGTTTTCTATAGAAACACCGCACTTCTATATTCACTATCATAACGGAGCAGAACGCAGTGCCAGAGTTGTTGCAAAAATAGCCGAAGAAATTTACGGACCAATTACATCACTCTACGAACACGAACCAGACCAAAAAGTCAGCATCATCATGAAAGATTATGATGACTACTCCAACGGAGCCGCATATTTTTTTGATAATAAAATTGAATTGTGGGCACCCGCTTTAGATTTCGATTTACGCGGAACACATAACTGGTTGCGCAATGTTGTTACTCACGAATTTACACACATCATTCAAATTCAAACTTCCATGAAATTCGGAAGAAGAATTCCAAGCATTTACATTCAATGGTTAGGATATGAAGATGAACGACGCCCTGACGTGTTGTATGGCTTTCCAAACACTATTGTAACATATCCAATTTCTGGTTTTACCGTACCAAGTTGGTTTGCAGAAGGAGTTGCCCAATATAACCGCCCAGAATTACTTTATGATTATTGGGATTCACATCGTGATATGATTTTGCGAATGTATGCGTTAGATGGAAAAATGTTAACGTGGAGTGAAATGAGTGTATTCGGAAAAACCAGTCTCGGAAATGAATCCTCATACAACGCCGGCTTTGCATTAGTAAAATATATTTCAGAAAAATATGGAGCAGAGGCAATTCCAAAAATTTCAAAAAATCTTTCACATCTCACCACACTTACTATTGACCAAGCAATTGAAAAAGCAATCGGAAAAAGCGGAAAAGAATTATATAAAGAATGGCAAGAATATATTACTGCAGATTACAAAAAACGTGCAGAACCAATTGTGAAAAATAAAATTGAAGGAGAAACAATTGCTTCCGTCGGTTTCGGAAATTTTTATCCAACATTTTCTCCAGATGGAAAAACCATTGCGTACACATCAAACAAAAAAGCAGATTATTTCGGACTTTCTTCGCTCTATATTTATAATGTAGAAACAAAAGAAGAGAAAAAAATTAACGATGGAATAATTTCTACGCTCTCCTACTCTCCCGATGGAAAAAAAATCTATTACTCCAAAACTGAAAATGAGAATCCTAATTGGAGCAATTTTTCCGATATTTATGTATTCAATCTTGAAACCGAAAAAGAAACTCGTCTCACCTTCGGACTTCGTGCACACAATCCTTCACTTTCTGCAGATGGAAAAAATCTTACCTTCGCATTCAGCAATGATGGAACGATGAATATTGGAATTGTTGATAGTGTAGGAAAAAATTTTCGTTCGCTCACAAAATTCAAAAATGGTGAGCAATGTTATACACCAAAATGGTCTCCAGATGGAAAAACAATTATTTTTGGATATTCGCAAAAAGATAATCAAGATATTGCAACAATTTCTGTAGAAAATGATTCATTAGAAATGCTTATTGTTGGAGATGATGATGAACGAAATCCCATTTTTTCTTTGGATGGAAAAGCAATTATTTTTTCTTCTGATAAAACAGGAATTTTTAATCTTTATAAATATGATATTTCCACAAAAAATATTGAACAAATCACCAACGTATTAGGTGGAGCGTTCATGCCAACAATAAATACAAAAGGAAATATTGCATTTTCATCATACACATCAAATGGATTTAAAATTAATTTTTTAGAAAAATCCACACCACAAAATTTTTCAGAAACACAATACATTCATCCAAAATACACCCCGCTGGCAGTATCCTTACAAACACAACAAATTCGTCCTCAATTTGATTGGACAAAACTTCATTTTTACGATGATACTCAATACTCAACAGAAAAATCAACACCATACAAAAATATTTTCACCACGCTCACACTCGTCCCCTTCCTTCGCATTGATAATTACAATAAAAATAATACTGGCATAGATTTTTTAAAACCCGGATTGTATTTTCTCTCTTCCGATGTTTTGGATAAACTCAATATGTTTGGTGGTGCAGCCATTAACAGATTATTAGAGCGAGATATTTTTGTTAGTTTTGAATATAGAGATAGAATAATTGGCCTTCATCAATTAGGACTTTCACCAACGTTCTCACTTCAACTTTTCAACATCACACGAAAAAGTACACAAAAAGATATCACTATCGGAATTGATAAATATAATTTTGATGTTACCTACGGACTTTTTGAATTTGATTTTTTCTTTAAACATCATCTGTTTAGCACAGCAGATATTCTCACACTTGGTTTTGCTCACAGCCGCTACAGTACAGATATTGGTTCATTCGTTCTCCGCGGAGATGATTCTCATGCACCAATTTTAGTACCATCAAGTTCAGAACTCTATTTTAAAGGAAATGATATTTCTCTTCAGTGGGAAGCAAAAATGCTTGCTCGCTCATGTGATAGCGAAATAAATCCCGTCGGCAGAACAATTGATTTTAGTTATGATTATGAAATGAATCGTTTTAATTCCACAGGAGAATACGAAGCAACAGAAACCGGATTAAATCCGAAACTCACACCGTACAATTTTCACAAAGTAGAATTACACTATTCTGAACATTTTCAATTACCATTATGGAAACACACACTTTCGCTTTCACTGCGAGGCGGTTCTATTTTGGGAGGAACAGTTCCGGATTATTTTGATTTTTATGCAGGCGGACTTATCGGAATGCGTGGTTATCCATTTTATGCAATTGGTGGAAATGAAATTGCAACAGCAAATCTCACCTACCGTTTTCCATTGTGGGAAAATATTGATTTACGAATTCTTCATTTATATTTTGACAAACTCTACGCATCAGTTCATACAGATTTTGGTAATGCATGGACTGGAAAACCAAATTTACAAAAATTCAAAAAAGATATTGGATTTGAATTACGATTAGAATCATTTTCTTTCTACGCATATCCCACAAGGATATTTTTTAATGGAACTTATGGATTAGATTCTTTCACACTCAATAGAAATGATATTACCGTTCGCTACGGAAAAGAATGGCGTTTTTATTTTGGTGTATTATTTGGGTTTGAGATTTGAGACAATGGATTATGGAAATTATAGGTATTACAAAATTTTTGTATTCTAAAAATAATCACAACTTTGAGTCAGATAAATAATGTAGGGGCGGACTCGTCTCGTCTATGCGGGATGCAAATCCGCTCTTTGTATTTTCTCATGTCCAAAAACTATAAAGCCATCCCGTTTTTACAGGATGGCTTTATAGTTTATGAGTGGGCCCTGCCGGACTTGAACCAGCGACCCGCTGATTATGAGTCAGCTGCTCTAACCAACTGAGCTAAGGGCCCTGAAAGTTTCTCAATATACAAAACTTCTTTTAGCAAGGCAAGAATTTCTCACGGACATTTTGTACATTATTCAAAAGATTACAAAAGTTTTCAAAACTTTTGTAATCTCACTAACTATAAAGGATAAAACCATCTCTCTCCTTCCACAAAATATCGAACGCATTCTCATCATCAAACTTCGAGCCATTGGTGATGTTTTGCTTTCTACACCAGTCATTCAAAATTTGCGAACACAATTTCCCAATGCACAAATTGATTTTCTTACAGAAAAATTTGCCAGTGAAGTCGTCATTGGAAATCCATATCTCAATGACGTTATCACCTTTAATAAAAAAACAGAATCTTCCGTTTCACTCATCAAAAAGGCACGTTCACAAAAATATGATGTTGTTATAGATTTATTTGGAAATCCACGTTCTGCACTTCTTACTAAATTAAGCGGAGCAAAATTTCGTATTGGCTTTCCATTTCGCGTAAGAAAATTTGCTTACAATATTCTTGTAACACCACGAGGAAATGAAGTCCACAATGTAGAATTCAACCTTGATGTATTACGAAAATTAGAAATTCCCATTCACGCCACACAGCCCTACTTTCCCATTGTAAAAGAAGCAGAACAATTTGCACAAGATTGGATTTCACATTATAAAGATGGAAAAATGCTTATCGCTTTAAATGCCGGCGGTGGTTGGTACACAAAAAAATGGAGTGTAGAAAATTTTGCAGGATTAGCAAAAACCATTACAAAAAAATATCAAGCATTTTTTGTTATTCTTTGGGGACCCGGAGAAAAAGATGATGCACTAAAATTAGAAAAATTTATTGGAAATAATTCTATAATTATTCCGCCAACAACACTTTCGCAAATGGGAGCAATTCTGAGACAATGTTCTTATCTTATTAGCAATGATTCCGGACCAATGCACATTGCAGCAACATTACAAATTCCCACACTCGGAATTTTTGGACCAACAAATCCATATCTCCAAGGACCTTACGGAAAACAACATCAGTGGATTCGCCATGAAGAATTAGAATGTATTGCCTGCAATCTCACCTCTTGCTCCATTGGAAATATTTGCATGAAAGATTTATCCGTAAAAAAAGTTTTTGAAGCATTTGACAAATTATTGAAACAAAATTCTTAATATGAAAAAAAAATCTCGAACCATCTCCTCACAAAAAATTTTCATTCCTGATTGTAAAAAATTTACCGGTTACAAACCCTGTTTTCCCGGAACACAATGTTATAAAGAATGCATTGAACCAAATCCCATTGGCAAAAAAATTCTCGTCATTAATTTAGATGCAATGGGAGCAGTCTTACAAACCACCTCAATGTTACCCGTAATAAAACGAAAATATCCGCAAAGTCACATCTCATGGATTACCTTAAAAAATGCTTATCAACTTTTAGCAAACAATCCTTACATAGATACAACATACATTTGGGAACCCGAAAATTGGCTCATTCTTCAAAATATAGAATTTGATATTGTCTATAGCACAGATAAAACACAACGCTCCTGTGCATTTGCCAATACATTAAATGCAAAAAAGAAATTAGGATTCGGACTAAATAAGAATGGAAAAATTATTCCACTGAATAAAGAAGCACAGTACAGTTACATACTTGGATTAGATGATGAAATAAAATTTCGAAAAAATACAAAATACGGCACAGAAATTTTACAAGAAGCAATGCAACTAAAGTATAAACGAGATGAATATGTATTACAACTTACTGATGATGAAAAACAATTTTGTAAAGATTATAAGAAAGAAAATAATTTTTCTGAAAAAGAAATTATTGTTGGGTTTAACACGGGATGTTCCTATCTCTATCCCAACAAAAAAATGACTATTGAACAACATGTTACGTTGATAGAAAAACTTTCTCAACACAAACATCTTCGATTAGTATTACTCGGCGGTCCGGAAGATACTGAACGCAACGCAGAAATTTTTAGACGTGTTGGGAATAAAGTTCTTTCCACGCCAACTACAGAAGGAGTGCGACGTGGAATATGTTATGAAAATATTTGTGATGTTATCGTTACTGGAGATTCTTTCGGAATGCACGTTGCCATTGCATTAAAAAAATATGTTATCGCATGGTTTGGATTAAGTTGTTGGAGTGAAATTGATTTATATGAGCGTGGAGTAAAACTTATTCCCGAAGCATTAGAATGTGCACCTTGTTGGAAAAAAACATGTCCAAAAAATTTAGAATGTATTGATATGATAGATTTGAATAAAATTGTTGAATATGTTTTAGGATTTAAGAAATAACCATGAAAACTCTCAGCAAAGAAACAGAAACACTTATTACACAATTACAAGAATTCTCCGGAAAGAAATTAAAGCGTTCTCATGATATAGCAATTCTTATAGAATGTTCATTACAAAATGAACAAAAAAATCTTTTAGAAGAATTAAGTTTTTTTGCCAAGTTTATACATAATACATTTTCTTTGATGAAAAAAGTGGGACGAAATGCTGATGGCTATGACAAACTTTCTTCTGAATTTTCTAACTCTATAAAAAAATCACTTTCGCTGATAAAAATTTTGATAAAAAAAGAAGAAGAAAAAATTCAACAACATTTTCAAAAAAATTACGCAATCATGTCCGCAGTAGCAATGGAAAATCTTTTAGATTTATTGCATGATTTAAGTTGGTTAAAAAATTTTTCTATTGATAAGAAGGAAGGTTTTTAATGAAACATAACGAATTACTTTCCTTCCTTTCTCATCTGCGATTACTTTTAATCACCGTAATATTCCTTTTTACTCTTCTCTTTCTTTTGGACCCACCATTTTCTACTATTGGAATTGTACTTACTTGTTTGATAGGGTTAATTTTACTCGTAGTATTGTATCAAGTTCATCATCATTATAAAAATTTGAAAAGCGATAACACCTTGTAAAAAAATCACTATACTGTGATATTATTCATACTATTTGATAAATAAGTAAAATGTACTTGACATTATAAAAATTAAATCTTATTATACAACTATAATTTTAGCAAAGTTCTTTTTTATTAAAATCATACAACCCCTCATAAAGCGGAAAAATATAATTTTTCCGCTTTCGTATTTTTAATAAGTGTATGGCTA
>CALETH010000090.1 GCA_937920105.1 uncultured Bacteroidota bacterium | reverse complement strand
TTTTAAAGAAGCAACAACCCCTTTAAAAAAACAAACAGGGGAAAGAGTATTGTTTTTATCCGTACTCGCTGCTAATAACGGTGAAATTTCCAAAAAAATAATTCAGTTTATTCAAAAAATAAATTATGTTTCAGGAACACAAAGAGGTGATACACTAGATTTTTCATTTCGTCAATTTCTCATGAATCCAAATATGGCAGAAAAAGCAAAAAAATTTATTCTAGATTCCGATTTTGGAATAGTAGATATTGAAGCAAATGAAAAAATGGTTTTAGCGAAAACCATACAAGCGATACCTGATAAATTTAAAGAATTATTATTCAAAGAGGATTCTCAAATTGCAGAAAGAAGTTTAAAGTTTTTACATAAAAAATATAATGCAAGTGGAAAAGAAGAAAGAAGTGAACCATTAGATTTTCTTACTGAAGAATCTGAAGGAACACAACAAATGTTTGCTTTATCTGGACCTATTCTCAATACATTAGAAAAAGGGAAAATTTTATTTATTGATGAAATTGATGCTAGTTTGCATCCGCTATTATGTCAATATTTAATTTCTATTTTCAACTCTTCAAAAAAAAATCCTCAAAATGCTCAGTTAATCTTCACTACTCACGATGTATCACTCCTAAAAGAAGAATTGCTTCGCCGAGACCAAATTTATTTTACGGAAAAGAGTGATTACGGAGCAACGGAATTATTTTCTTTGGCAGATATTTCAGAGAGAAAAGGTGTGGATTTTGCCAAACGATATTTGGAAGGAAGATATAATGCTTTACCATACATTAGTGATTTTGAAAATTTAAAATTTTCTCAATAGAATACTAATGTATAGAAAGAAAATACATCATCGTAAAGTTCACCCTAAAATTTTTGTTTGGTCCCATACAGAAAAAGCGGAAATAGAATACTTTCAAGATTATAAAAATCATCTTCGCACACCGCTTCTTATGCCTAAAAGACAGTTGTGTGGAACGCCGCATGAGTTAATAACAAAAATTATCCAATGGAAAAAAGAACATCTTCATAAAGAAGATGGAGATCAAGTATGGTGTATATTTGATGTTGACGATTTTTACAAAGATAATAAAAAAGAATTGATGCAAACAGTTCAAAAAGCATCCCAAAATAATATTCACATTGCCTATACAAACCCATGTTTTGAATTATGGTTGGCACTTCATTTTTTTATGCTCACTTCTATTATTGATAGAAAAACTATTACAGAGAAAATTCGTGCTGGGTTTAAAATTCATACACTTGGTACATTTGAAAAAAATCAAAAGGTTTTTGATTTGTTGCTACCATTTCAAAATACTGCAATGAAAAATGCAAAACACAAAGTGCTTGAATATAATAATATTGATTGGAACAAAAATTTAAGCAAAGAAGGAAACCCTTCTACAAGCATTCACTTTCTTGTTGAGGAAATAAATAAAATTAATATTTGAGGTAAAAATCATGATAATCAAAGAAAAAAAATACATAAGAAATTTAAGCAAAATAAAAAATTTTTTAAAAGAGGGACAAAGTTTTTATGTTGGTATCAATGATTTATCTTCTTATAAGACAAAGTTAATAGAAATTGGGTTTACTTCTAATTTAGAAGAAGGAGAAAAAGTATTACCTAAAGCAATAGGTAAGTATACTTTGAGGAATTCTGAAGGATATTTTATCATTAGGAAAGATTTAGAAAAGGAAACAGCATATAGACAAGGAGAATGGAGGTGGAATCAATGGGCTGGAAGAGGAATCGTTGAAGAACATTATCGAATAGTTGACATTCCTTACTATAGATATCCAAGGGAAAGAGTATTGCCCTATTCAGAACAACTTGAAATTGCTAATCAAAAAAATGAAAAAATAATACTAACAAGAGAACTAGTATTTAATAAAGAACATGAAAATCTAATTATTCACATAATAAATATGTTTTTAGAATGTTTTGGTAAATGTCAAATTCTAAATTCAAATTTACATCCAATAATTAAGTCAAAAGAAAAATTATTAAATTGGGAAATTTTACCACCTGGAAAACATCCTTGGGAAAAAGTTCGAACGGATATTGAAAAGATTAACAGAAATATACCTAAAGGAGTTCAACCTATAATAAATAAACGGCTTGAACTTATAACAACATTTGAACCAGACCTACTTGCATACGGTAAAAATGGCTTTAATGGATATTATATCTTTGGCTTTACAAAAAATGATATTTATATATTAGAAAGCAATAAAAGATATAATGCAACATATATATTAGGTAAACAGTGGGAGGAACTTAGTAAGTTAACAAAAGCTGAATTATTATCAGACAATTTGCATAAGGAAAGATTTATACATAAAAGTGATTGGGAAAAAAATATAAAGAATTTATTCAAATAATCTATTAAAATTACACAAACTTATATCCCAACCCCACATGCCCTTTACCGTTACCATTTCTAAAGAACGAACACCATTCAAAAAAAATCCATGGTTATGGCTCTTCATCAGCACATTCACCATTATTTTTATCAACACATTAGTCGGCACAAGCGACCTCAATAATTGGATACTGGAAAATATCCTCACAATACTTTTTCTCACCTTCTTAATCGCAACCTATAAAAAATATCAATTCAGCGACCTCACCTATTTATTAATCTGCATATACCTCTGCCTTCATGTGTACGGCTCAAAATACACCTACGCCGAAAACCCATTAGGATATTGGCTGCAAAATTATTTTCACACCACAAGAAATCATTATGATAGAATAGTCCACTTCAGTTTCGGATTTCTTCTCGCCTATCCGATGAGAGAATTATTTCTCAAATGGTTAAAATATCCAATATTAGTTGCATGGATTTTACCAATAGAAATTACACTTTCCGTAAGCGGATTTTACGAATTGATAGAGTGGGCAGTTGCTGATATATTTTTTCCATCACAAGGAGATGCCTATCTCGGAACACAAGGAGATATTTGGGATGCACAAAAAGATATTTTTTTGGCATTTTCCGGAGCAATTATCGCAACAACAATAGTCTCGATAACAAAAAAAATATTTAAGATTTACGAAAGAGAATAATTTTACTTTATCCTTCTAAATTCCTCCTTTAATATTTACTTTCCCTCAAAAGAATTGTATTTTACATAATGCAAAAAATTCTTTTGATAATTTTTTCCACAATAATTTTTCTCGGATGTGAAGAAAAAATTCAGCCATCCGTACTTCAAAATCTATCCAGCACAAATCTTCCAAGCCAAGAAAGTTGGAATACAAAAATTACATTTACAGATTCCGCAAAAGTAAAAGCAATTCTCCACGCCGGACACATTTCAACATTTGATAATTCTAAAACAACACAATTAGATAATAATGTTCGCGTAGATTTTTATGACCCGTCCGGCAAACACACATCCGTTCTCACAGCCCTTTCCGGTACTATAGATGAAAACACCAATAATCTTGAAGCAAAAGGAAACGTTGTATTTGTTTCGGATGATAATGTAAAAGTAAAAACCGAAAAATTATTATGGAACAATCAAAAACAACTTGTACACTCTAATGAATTTGTTACTATTACTACACCAACAGAACAACTACAAGGACACGGATTTGAATCTGACCAAAATTTGCGAAACTACAGAATCTTCAAAGTAACAGGAAAAGCAGAAACAAAAAACTAAAATAATTGTCATTGCGAGTTCCGATGTATTGGAACGAAGCAATCTATCAAAATGAAATTTATCATCATTCAAATATTTTTTTTCACCACACTCTTTTCACAAGAAAAAAATCTCATCACCATCCAAGCCGAAAACCTTGTTGGAAAAACTATTGGTGATGAAAACGTACGAGAGTGGCAAGGAAATGTATATCTCACACAAGGAAACATAAAACTTTGGTGTGATAATGCAATACAATATCTTTCTAAAAATGAAGTAGAAGTTTTTGGAAATGTAAGAGTGGTAAGAGATACAATAACATTGACCGCTCAACGTGGAAGATATTATGGAAACACAAAATTTGCCGATTGCGAAAAAAATGTCAAACTTCAAACAAAAAATATTACACTCACCGCAGATTTTGGAAAATATTTTTTAGAAGAACGACGAGCAGAATTTCGTCAAAACGTACGCATTATAGATTCATCCACCACAATTTTTTGTGATGAATTAACCTATTTTGAAAAAGAACGAAAATCCATTGCAATCAAAAATGTAAAAATGCAGAATGTTAAAGATAACATCACCGTTTTCGGAAATTATTTAGAACATTATGATGCAGCACATTACACCAAAATTACACAGCAGCCAAAACTTGTACAAATAGATACCACCACAAAAGAAAAAGATACACTATTTGTTCAAAGCACAACAATGGAATCATTTGGAGACACACTAAAAAAACTCGTCGCCCAAGATAGTGTTGTCCTTATTCGTGGAAAACTCACAGCACAATGCGGAATGCTTTCATACATAATGAAAAATGACAGTATCGAATTACAAAATAATCCCATCGTTTGGTTTGATGATAATCAAATAACCGGAGATACAATTTCACTGCAATTACAAAAGAAAAAATTACGTACCGCATATATCCGCGGACATGCGTTCGCAGTTTCATCAAGCAATTCACAATATCAATCACGATACAATCAACTCACAGGAAAAAATATTATTTTAGATTTTGAAAACAATACACTACAAAAAATTTCTGTTTTTCAAAACGCAATAAGTTTGTATTTTCTATATGAAGATATTACACCAAACGGAGCCAATAAAACAACCGGAGATATTATTTCTATGAAATTAAAAGAAGGGAAACCAGAAACAATTCATATATTACGTGGAGTAGAAGGAACATATTATCCGGAAAATCTTATAAGAACAAAAATACAAGAATATAATTTGGATGGGTTTGTATTATACAATAATCGTCCAACAAAACAATAAAACTCTATTGTCATTGCGAGTTCCGATTTATCGGAACGAAGCAATCGTATCTTAAATTATTTTTTATTAAGGAATAACCCATGTCTCAACCATCATTTGATATAGTTTCAGAAGTTGATATGCAAGAAGTTGATAACGCACTCAACCAAACACGAAAAGAAATTTCTCAACGATATGATTTTAAAGATTCTAAAACCACAATAGAATTCAATCAAAAAGAAAAAGAAATTACCGTTTTGAGTGACAATGATTTTCGTTTGCAAGCGGTCGTTGATATTTTGCAAAACAAATTTATCAAACGAGGAATCTCTGTAAAAGCATTAAAATATGGTTCAGTAGAGCCAGCAAGTGGAAGTATGGTACGGCAAAAAATTTCTCTTCAAGTAGGAATAGATAAAGAAAATGCAAAAAAACTTGTACAAATAATTAAAGAAACAAAACTCAAAGTACAAGCACAAATTATGGAAGAACAAGTTCGTGTTACAGGAAAAAACAAAGATGATTTACAAGAAGTTATTGCAATGTTAAAAACTAAAGATATTTCATTACCCCTACAATTTACCAACTATCGCTCATGATACTTCGCACCATTTTTTTACTTTCTATTTTTTTCGCGGGATGTAATAATTTTTTTGCACAATCTCAAAATCCCAAATACGAAATTGAAACGGACAAGTTGGAAATTTCCTTGCAAGAAAAATCCAATCTTGTAAAAAAAGTTCGTTCAATACTCGTTGGAAAACAATATTACATTTGTGTAGATGATATTGCTGCATTTACTTCTACTCGTACATATATAAATCCCACACTAAAAAAAATGGAAGTACTGTATCCCAGTGTTACCATAAAAATTACTGCGGAAAATTCTTTTGTTATAATAACCAATACAAAAAGCAAGAAGCAAAATATCACACAAATTCCATTACCATTTAAATTTGTAGAGCAAAAATTTTTCGCACCACTTCCATATTTTATTTCTTTGTTAGATGATGTTGCTGGTTTACAGTTTTCCGTTAATGCGCCAATCCTTATTAAAGAACCACCACCAGTAACCACAGATGCTGAAGGTAAAAATATTACCGGAGTTTCTATTGAAGAAAAAGCCAACGGATACCTTCTTCGCATTCACGCATTACAAAAATTTACTGATGTAGTTCAATCCATGCAAAACACGGATAAATGGTTGTACGTTACCATCCCAAATGGAAAAGCGAATGTTGCAAAATTAAATAAGTTAAAATTTACTGGAGTAGTAAAAAAACTTATCGCAGTTCAATCTCCACTTTCATTACAACTCAGTTTTCGTGTAGATAAAAAAATTACTTCAACAGAATTAGTTTCCAATACAAACAGTAATGATGTTATAGTAATACTTCCAACATTAGAACGCATCCCATCTTCCGTAACAATACCAGAAGAAAAGAAACTCCCTGATATAAATTTGGATATAGATAAAGAACGAAAAAAATGGAAATTAGATGTTGTGGTAATTGATGCAGGACATGGTGGAAAAGACCCCGGCAGTATTGGAAATCTTGGAACACGAGAAAAAGATATTACACTTGGTGTTGCTTTAAAACTTGGAGAATTAATAGAAGAAAAACTGCCAGATATAAAAGTAGTCTATACAAGAAAAACAGATAAGTTTATAGAATTATATAGAAGGGGACAAATTGCTAATGAAGCGGGAGGAAAACTTTTTATCAGCATTCATTGTAATTCCACCGAACAAAAACCAACGAATGCGAATGGATATGAAATTTATCTTTTGCGTCCCGGAAAAACTGAAGCCGCAATCCGTGTTGCAGAAAAAGAAAACTCTGTAGTAAAATTAGAAAAAGATTACGAAGAACGGTACCAAAAATTAACAGAAGAAAATTTTATCCTTTTAACAATGGCACAAAGTGCTTATGTAAAACAAAGCGAACTCTTTGCAGGGTTTTTAAATATCGAAATGGATAAAAAATTACCACTCAACAGTAGAGGAGTGAAGCAAGCCGGTTTTTACGTACTGGTTGGTGCTTCCATGCCGAACGTGTTAATAGAAACCGCTTATATTTCCAATCTTAATGATGAAAAATTTCTTCGCAGTTTTACCGGACAAAAACTTCTTGCAGAATCTATTTTTAATGGATTGAAAAAGTTTAAAGAAGAATATGAAAAAACTTTATTGGAGAATTAAGTTAATTTTCTCAAAAATTGTTTGACTTTATAAGAAAAAATGTTATATTCTTTATCTACCCTTTTTATAGAGAGGTAGAAAAAATATTTTGCTGGCGTAGCTCAGTTGGTAGAGCAACTGATTTGTAATCAGTAGGTCGCGGGTTCGAATCCCATCGCCAGCTCAGGATTGGGTAGGTAGCAAAGTGGCCAACTGCATCAGACTGTAAATCTGACGCCTCCGGGCTTCAAAGGTTCGAATCCTTTCCTACCCACACCAAAAATATTTTTAAAATAAAATGTAGTTGGTAGAGTCATCCCGATAAATCGGGATTGGTTGCGGGTTCGAAAAAAATAAAGAAAAAATTGCGGGAGTAACTCAGTTGGTAGAGTCACAGCCTTCCAAGCTGTTGGTCGCGGGTTCGAGTCCCGTCTCCCGCTCAGGATGAAATACTATCTTTATATTTTGAAAAGCGAAAAGTTTGATAAGTATTACATAGTTCTCAGGCACGTTGGACAAAAAGATACCAACCATGGAAAGTAGAATATTTTGAAGAATATTTTGCACGAGCAGAAGCGGTTCAGTGAGAAAGAGAATTAAAGAAGTTAAAAAATATTAAGAGATTTATAGAAAAGGTAGAGACATTCCGCTTGAAAGCGGAATTGGTCGCGGGTTCGAGTCCCGTCTCCCGCTCAAAATAAGTTGCTTGTGTAGCTCAGTTGGTAGAGCACTTCCTTGGTAAGGAAGAGGTCACCAGTTCAATCCTGGTCACAAGCTCAAAAAAAAGAAAAAACGTAAGAAAGAAAAATTTATGCGAGATATTATCACATTAGAATGTACGGAATGCAAAAATAGAAATTATTCCACCACCAAAAATAAAAAGAAACAAACTGGTAGAGTGGAATATAAAAAGTATTGTCGTTTTTGCAGAAAACATAAAGCCCATAAAGAAACAAAGTAAAAACTTTGTACGTGTGTAGCTCAACTGGTAGAGTAATGGTCTCCAAAACCATCGGTTGGGGGTTCGATTCCCTCCACACGTGCAGTCATTATAGAAATTAAAAAACGATGAAAGAAAAAATCATTAAATTCTTTACCGATGTTTATAAAGAATTAAACAAAGTCACTTGGCCTACAAAAGAAGAGTTAAGAGATTCAACTATTATTGTTTTGGTAGTATGTCTTATATTTTCACTATTTGTGTATGGAGTAGATACTCTTGTTAGCCAAATTATCAAAGGAATTTTTTAATAGTTGAGGAAAAAACGTGGAAGCAAAGTGGTATGTTGTTCGAACATTTTCCGGACAAGAGCAAAAAATAAAATCAACAATAGAAAGTGATGTTATAGAAGCGGGATTACAGGCAAATATTTTGCAAGTAATGGTTCCTTCGGAAAAAGTTTTTGAAGTGAAGGGTGGAAAAAAGAAAACGAAAACAAAAACATTTTTTCCCGGATATATTTTAATAGAAGCAATATTAAATGATAAAGCAAAACATCTCATTTTAAATACTAATGGTGTTTTAAATTTTATCGGGACAAAGGAAAGACCAACGCCATTACAACCGGATGAAGTACGACGGCTTATTGGAAAAATGGAAGAAAAAACAACAGAGGTTGAAAAAGTAGAAACTCCATTTAATGTTGGTGATGCAGTAAAAGTAATGGGGGGTCCGTTCAATAATTTTTCTGGATTTATTCAAGAAATCAATAAAGAAAAATTAAAAGTAAAAGTAATGGTAAGTATTTTTGGGAGAAAAACTCCTGTAGAGTTAGATTTCACACAAATAGAATTAGAAAAACATTAATTAGTTAAGAAGATTATTTTTAAGGAAAATTTAACATGGCAAAAAAAATCACAGGATATATAAAATTGCAAATTCCTGCTGGTGCAGCAAATCCGGCACCACCCATTGGTCCCGCATTAGGTCAAAAAGGTGTTAATATTATGGAGTTTTGCAAGCAATTTAATGCAAAAACTCAAGATAAAAAGGGTCTTATTATTCCCGTTGTTATAACGGTGTTTTCAGATAAATCTTTTACCTTTATAACAAAAACTCCTCCAACAGCAGTTCTCATCAAAAAAGCATTAAATCTTTCCATGGCAAAAAAACCTGGTTCAGGTTCAAAGCAACCTAATAAAATCAAAGTTGGAAAACTTACTCAAAAACAAGTTCGGGAAATAGCGGAACAAAAAATGCCAGACCTTAATGCTAATAATGTTGAAGCAGCAATGCGAATGGTTGAAGGAACTGCAAAAAGTTTAGGTATTTCTGTAGAAGCGTAATTTTTTAGATAAAAAAAATCATTAACGTGGGAGTTGAAAAACGTTTGTACCACATAATCAAAAAATATAATGAAACAAGGAAAAAGATATACAGCGGCTGCAAAAAAAGTTGACAAAAAGAAAATGTATTCTGTTGAAGAAGCAGCCGAAATTCTCAAACAAACGGCATCAACAAAATTTAATGAATCTGTAGATATTGCTGTACGTTTAAGTGTTGACCCCAAAAAAGCAGACCAAGCAATTAGAGGTACGGTTTCTTTGCCTCATGGAATTGGAAAATCTGTAAGAGTTTTAGTGTTAGCAAAATCTCCAAAAGATGAAGAAGCAAAAGCGGCTGGTGCAGACCATGCTGGATTGCAAGATTATGTTCAAAAAATTCAAAGTGGTTGGACTGATATTGATGTTATTATTGCAACTCCAGATGTTATGATTGAGGTTGGAAAATTGGGAAAAATTCTTGGTCCACGCGGACTTATGCCAAATCCAAAAAGTGGTACCGTAACTATGGATGTTGCTAATGCTGTGAAAGAAGTGAAGGCCGGTAAAATTGAATTTCGTGTTGATAAGGCTGGTGTGGTTCACTCAACTGTTGGTAAAGCAAATTTTGAAAAAGAAAAATTGGTGGATAATATCAAAGCATTTCTTGCAACTATTGCAAAAGTAAAACCATCAACATCAAAAGGACAGTATGTAAAAAGCATTTCGGTTTCCACAACTATGGGACCCGGAATTTTTATTGATAAACTTGCTGTTCAATTATAAAAGAATTTACGCACTCATACTACAATAGTGAATAATGCCTTTTAAAAAAGGGCTTCTCATTATTCATCATTACATAAAAAATCACAATGCAAAAATCAGAAAAAGAAATTATTATATCTGCAATTCAAGATAAAGTTTCTCGTGCACAAGGTATGTTTTTTACTGATTTTAGCGGAATCACTGTAGAAAAAATTAGCGAACTACGTCGTGAATTTCGTAAATCAGGAGTTGACTATATCGTTGTAAAAAATACTTTTGTACGTAAAGCACTTGAAAAAGTTGGTGGATATGATGGTGTCTACAAAAATCTTGTAGGTCCAACAGGAATTGCTTTTAGTTATGATGACCCTGTTGCTCCGGCAAAAATTATTCAAAAATTTCAAGAACAAAACGAAAAACTTTCTTGTAAAGCATGCGTACTGGATAAGCAAATTTATGATGGAAAAAAATTAAAAGAGTTAGCACAAATTCCATCAAGAGCAGAAATTGTTGCCAGTGTGTTAGGAAGTCTACAATCTCCAATTTCTGGAATTGTGGGAAGTATCAATGCTGTTATGAGAGATGTTGTTGGTGTTCTTGATGCAATAGAAAAGAAAAAAGCTGCATAATTATTACATAAACAATTTTAATTTAGGAGAAATACAATGTCCGTAGTATCAGAATTAGTAGAAAAAATTGAAAAACTTACTTTACTCGAAGCAGTAGAATTAAAAAAAGCATTAGAAGAAAAATTTGGAGTAACTGCTGCTGCACCAATGATGATGGCTGCTGCACCCGCTGGGGCTGCACCTGCCGCTGCTGGAGAAGCACAAACTGAATTTACTGTAGAATTAAAAGATGGTGGTGCTCAAAAAATTAACGTTATTAAAGTTATTCGCGAAGCCACAGGTCTTGGTTTGAAAGAAGCAAAAGATTTAGTTGATGCTGCACCAAAAGTTGTAAAAGAAGGTTTGAATAAAGCAGATGCTGATGCTTTGAAGAAAAAACTTGAAGAAGCTGGTGCTAAAGTAGAATTGAAATAATTTTTTTACAACAATTTTTACTGTTTATAAAGCCGATATAGTTTTTTTATCACAAAAAAACACTATCGGCTTGTGTATTATTTTTGTAAAAAAATCTTCTCGTATTATTTCCCCAAAAATATTTCGTAATCCATCCAATATCAAGGAGTGATTGTGTTAAAAAATCAATCAAATAATCAACCACGACAGTCGTATGCAAAAATTCCTCAACTTGTTGAACATCCAGATTTATTAAATGTTCAAGTGGAATCATTTGTTCAATTTTTGCAAGAAGATGTTGCTCCACAAAAAAGAAAACAAAAAGGTTTGCAAGAAGTATTTGTGACAAATTTTCCTATTACAGATACTAAAGGAGATTATTTATTAGAGTTTGTAGAATATTATGTTGAAAAACCAAAATATTCTGTTCGTGAATGTCAAGAACGTGGATTAACATTTGCTGTTCCATTAAAAGCAAAACTTCGTCTTTCTACTAAAGCAGAAAATGGTGAAGAATATGTTGATACTGTTGAAGAAGTTGTGTATCTCGGAAATATTCCTTACATGACTGAACGTGGAACATTTATTATTAATGGTGCAGAACGTGTAGTCGTAAGTCAACTTCATCGTTCGCCCGGTGTATTTTTTAACGAACTTACACATCCTAATGGAACACCAATTTATACAGCGAGAATTATTCCGTTCAAAGGTTCGTGGATAGAATTTACAACAGATATTAATAATGTGATGTACGCTTACATTGATAGAAAAAAGAAATTTCCGGTAACAACATTTTTGCGTGCATTAGGATATTCTTCTGACGATGAAATTTTGGAACTTTTTGAATTAACAGAAGAAATAAAAATCGCTGATGTAAATTTGAATGACTATCTTGACCGCGTTGTTTGTAGTGATGTTATTGATAGAAAAACTGGGGAAATTATTGTTAACAAAGATGCTGTTCTTAAAGAAGAAACAATTAAAAAAATTAAAAAAGCAGAAGTAAAAAAACTCCGCTTATTGAAATCTGAAACAGCAGGAACAAGTTCTGTTATTGCTAATACAATTTTAAAAGATAATGTTCGCAGTGAAGAAGATGCTTTAGAAACAATTTATCGTCAATTTCGTTCTGGTGAGGCACCAGATATGGACACTGCAAAAAGTCTTATTGAAAAATCATTCTTTAATCCAACACGATATGATTTAGGAGATGTAGGTCGTCACCGTCTTAATGCAAAATTAAAATTAGATGTCCCATTAAATAATACAACCTTAACAAAAGAAGATATTATTACTATCATAAAATATATCTTAGATATCCAACAAGGAAAAGTTTCTGTTGATGATATTGACCATTTGGGAAATCGTAGAGTAAAAACTGTTGGTGAACAAGTTGCTACACAATTTAATATTGGTTTGGTAAGAATGGTGCGAACAATTCGTGAACGCATGAATATTCGCGACCAAAATAAATTTACTCCGCAAGATTTAGTAAATGCAAGAACTATTGTGAGTGTTCTTAATACATTTTTTGGAACAAATCAACTTTCACAATATATGGACCAAACAAATCCATTAGCGGAATTAACAAACAAACGCCGTATGTCTGCGTTAGGTCCGGGTGGATTAACTCGTGAACGAGCTGGCTTTGAAGTTCGTGACGTTCACTATACACATTACGGAAGATTGTGTCCCATCGAAACACCGGAAGGTCCGAACATTGGTCTTATTTCGTCATTATGTATTCATGCACGAGTAAATGAGTTTGGATTTATTGAAACACCGTACCGTCAAGTAAAAAAAGGAAAAGTAACTGAAGAAATTGAATATCTCAACGCAGAACAAGAAGATGAATTTATTATTGCTCAAGCAAATGTTCCAGTTGATGATAAAGGAAGATTTTTAACAGACCGTGTAACTTCTCGACAACGAGGAGATATTATTATTTGTCATCCTGATGAAGTGCAATATATGGATGTTGCTCCAACACAAATTGTTAGTGCGGCAGCAGCACTTATTCCATTTCTTGAACATGATGATGCAAACCGTGCATTGATGGGTTCAAACATGCAGCGTCAAGCAGTTCCATTGTTGCGTCCGACAGCACCAATAGTTGGTACCGGTTTTGAAGAAAAAATTGCACGAGATTCTCGAACCTGTATTGTTGCCGAGCGAGCAGGTGTTGTGGAAAATGTTTCTGGTGATAGTATCACTGTTATTTATGATATAGAAGATACTAGTGCAGAAGCACTCACAAGTTTTGGAGATAAACGAAGAGTAGAATATCAACTCACAAAATTTTTCAGAACAAACCAAGATACAAGTGTTAATCAAAAACCCATTGTTTCTGTTGGACAACGTTTCAAGCGAGGTGATATTCTTGCTGATGGATGTGCAACACAAAACGGTGAATTAGCATTAGGACAAAATGTTCTTGTTGCGTTCATGCCGTGGCGAGGATATAATTTCGAAGATGCAATTATCATGAACGAACGCATCGTTTCTGAAGATGTGTATACATCAATTCACATTGAAGAATTTGAACTTCAAGTTCGCGATACAAAACGTGGAGAAGAAGAGCTCACACGAGAAATTCCCAATGTCAGTGAAGAAGCCACAAAAGAACTTGATGAAAATGGAATTATCCGCGTTGGTGCAGAAGTAAAAGAAGGTGATATTCTCATTGGAAAAATTACGCCAAAAGGTGAAACAGACCCAACACCAGAAGAAAAATTATTGCGCGCAATTTTCGGAGATAAAGCCGGAGATGTAAAAGATGTTTCTCTCAAAGCACCTCCAGGAATGAAGGGTGTTGTTATTGCAACAAAATTGTTCAGCAGAAAAAAGAAAGATGCAGAAACTAAAAAAGAAGAGAAAAAAGAATTAGAACTTGCAGAAAAAAATCATAAAAAAAATCTCTCCGAACATTATGATAAACTCGTTCATAAACTCGGATTATTGTTAGATGGTGAAAAATCTGTTGGTATTCGACACGAAAATGGTGATATGGTATTTCGTGCAGGAACACAATTAAAGCCAGAAAGTTTTAAAGAACTTTCCAATGTGGAAAAATTAGATTATAAGATTGAATGGGTAGAAGAAAAGCGAAAAAATAATCTCGTAACAAAAATTTACGAAAGTTATTTCGAAACACTCAGCCACATAGAAGATGCTTATAAACATGAAAAAAATAAAATTACCATTGGAGATGAATTACCTCCAGGAATAGTTCAATTAGCAAAAGTGTACGTTGCAAAAAAACGTAAACTTGCTGTTGGAGATAAAATGGCAGGACGTCACGGAAACAAAGGCGTCGTCGCCGCAATCGTACCACAAGAAGATATGCCATTTATGCCAGATGGAAGACCAGTTGATATTGTTCTCAACCCACTTGGCGTACCATCTCGTATGAACATCGGACAACTTTTTGAAACCGCATTGGGCTGGGCAGGAAAAATGTTGGGATTAAAATATGCTACACCAATTTTTGATGGAGCGAAATGGGAAGATGTTCAAGAAGAACTTCGCAAAGCACAACTCAACACATCTTCAAAAAGCGTTTTGTATGATGGAAGAACTGGTGAAAAATTTGACCAAGAAGTTTCCGTAGGTTACATCTATATTATGAAACTTTCACACTTGGTTGATGATAAAATTCATGCACGTTCAATCGGACCGTACTCACTTATCACACAACAACCACTTGGTGGAAAAGCACAATTTGGTGGACAACGATTTGGAGAAATGGAAGTTTGGGCATTGCAATCCTACGGTGCAGCACACGTACTACAAGAAATTCTCACAGTAAAATCTGATGACGTTATAGGACGTGCAAAAGTGTACGAAGCAATTGTAAAGGGAGATAATTTACCTGAAGCAAATATTCCTGAATCATTCAACGTACTCGTTCGTGAATTACAGGGCTTGGGCTTAGAAGTAAAGATAGATTAAGAAGAGCCAAGACCTCACAGGTTTTAAAAACCTGTGAGGTCTATTTTGAAAACCGAAAACAAGGAAAAAATATGGCATACACATCATTTCATGAGAGAAAAAGAGAATTCTCTAAAATATCAATCAGTCTTGCCTCATCCGATGCAATACTTCAACGTTCAAACGGAGAAGTAACAAAACCCGAAACAATAAATTATCGTTCATTCCGTCCCGAAAAAGATGGATTGTTCTGCGAAAAAATTTTCGGACCAACTCGGGATTGGGAATGTTATTGCGGAAAATACAAACGCATTCGTTACAAAGGAATTATTTGTGATAGATGCGGCGTAGAAGTTACACAAAAAAGCGTGCGTCGCGAACGCATGGGACACATCGCACTTGCAGTTCCCATCGTACATATTTGGTACTTCCGTTCACTTCCCAGTAGAATCGGACATCTTTTAGGAATGAGTACAAAAGATTTAGAAAAAGTTATCTATTATGAATCCTACATTGTTATCAATCCCGGAACAACCGGACTTCAAACTCAAGATTTGATGACCGAAGACCAATACTTTGATATTCTCAGTTCCTTACCAGAAACAAATTCTGAGTTAGAAGATAACGACCCAAAAAAATTTGTTGCCAAAATTGGTGGAGAAGCAGTAAAAGAATTATTAAAAAAAATAGATATAGAGCAAACCGCAGTAGAACTTCGTGCACAAATTAAAACCGAACAATCTGCAATAAAAAAAGAGGAAGCACTAAAGCGACTTCAAGTGATAGAAGTATTTCGTGAACGAGGAGAAAATCCTAATGCAAACAAACCCGAATGGATGGTGTTAGATATTATTCCAGTTATCCCACCAGAACTACGTCCACTCGTACCATTAGAAGGTGGAAAATTTGCAACATCAGATTTGAATGATTTATATCGTCGCGTAATCATTCGCAACAACCGTTTAAAAAGATTAATAGATATAAAAGCACCAGATGTTATTCTTCGTAACGAAAAAAGAATGTTGCAAGAATCTGTTGATTCACTTTTTGATAATTCTCGAAAAACAAATGTTGTGCGAGGAGATAACAATCGTGCGTTGAAATCACTTTCCGATGCACTCAAAGGAAAACAAGGACGCTTCCGTCAAAATCTTTTAGGAAAACGTGTAGATTATTCCGGACGTTCCGTTATTGTTGTAGGACCAGAACTTCAACTTCATCAATGCGGACTTCCAAAAGACATGGCAGTTGAACTCTTCAAACCATTCATCATTAGAAAACTTATTGAACGCGGATTAGCAAAAACTGTAAAAAGTGCAAAGAGAATGGTTGAGCGAAAAGGTCAAGAAATTTGGGATATTCTCGAACACGTTATTGATGGACATCCAGTTCTTCTCAATCGTGCACCCACGCTTCACCGATTAGGAATTCAAGCATTCCAACCAGTATTAATAGAAGGAAAAGCAATTCGTATTCACCCAATGGTGTGTAGTGCATTCAACGCAGATTTTGATGGAGACCAAATGGCAGTGCACGTACCACTTTCGTACGATGCACAATTAGAAGCACGTATCCTCATGCTTTCAAGTCATAACATACTTTCTCCAGCAAGTGGTGCCCCAATCATTACACCAACACAAGACCAAGTTCTTGGATGCTACTATCTCACAAAATCCAAAACCGGAGTAATGGGAGAAGGAAGAATATGTTCATCACCCAGAGAAGTAATCATTGCGTACAATGAAGGAAAATTAGATTTACACGCACGCATTAAAGTACGAATTGATAGCCAAATTATAGAAACCACAACAGGAAGAGTAATCTTTAACGAAATCGTACCAAAAGAAATCGGATACGTCAATGAACTTCTTAATAAAAAAAGATTAGTACAAATTATTGCAACAGTATTTAACAAATGTGGAAATCTTAGAGCAGCACAATTTTTAGATGAAATGAAAAATCTTGGATTCATCTACGCAATGAAAGGCGGATTATCCGTTAACGTAACCGATGTTGCAATACCAAAAGAAAAAGAAGAACTTATCAATAAAGCACAAAAAGATGTTGATGCAGTAGAACGACAATATCAAAACGGTTTCATCACCAACGGAGAACGTTATAATAAAGTTATTGATATTTGGACAAGAACAACAAGCCGTGTAGCAGAAAGATTATTTGAATCCTTACAAAATTCTAAAGAGGGATTTAACTCTCTTTATATGATGATAGATTCTGGAGCCCGTGGTTCAAAAGAACAAGTACGTCAACTCGCAGGAATGCGTGGATTGATGGCGAAACCACAAAAATCACTTTCCGGAGCAACGGGAGAACTTATTGAAAATCCAATTCTCTCAAACTTCCGTGAAGGACTTTCAATTTTGGAATACTTTATTTCAACACACGGAGCAAGAAAAGGTCTCGCTGATACAGCACTCAAAACAGCAGATGCTGGATATTTAACGCGTCGTCTTGTTGACGTTGCACAAGATGCAATTATTTCTATGGAAGATTGCGGTGCTTTACGCGGAGTAGTTACCGGTGCCTTGAAAGAAGGAGAAGATATCAAAGAACCACTCGCCGAAAGAATTTTAGGACGAGTTGCTGTGCATGATGTGAAATATCCAAACACCAAAAAAGTTATTGTGAAAGCCGGAGAAATTATTGATGAAGAAAAAGCACAAATAATTTCTGAAACATCAATAGAGGAAGTAGAAATTCGTTCCGTACTTACCTGCGAAGCAAAACGCGGAATCTGTGCAAAATGTTATGGAAGAAATTTAACAACAGCAGAACTTGTGGAAGTTGGAGAAGCCGTCGGAACAATCGCGGCACAATCCATCGGTGAACCCGGAACACAATTAACATTGCGAACATTCCACACGGGAGGAACGGCAAGTCTTATCGCATCACAATCACAAATCGCAACAAAGTTTGATGGAAAAGTAAAATATGAAGGAATAAAAACCGTAACAATTTCCACAGATGAAGGTAAACGATACATTGCGCTCAGCCGAAGTGGAATTGTGAACATTGTTGATAATGATAATCGCACACTTACCAAATACGACGTTCCCTACGGTGCATACTTGCATGTAAAAGATGATGAAAAAATTGCAAAAGGTACACTCATTTATGATTGGGACCCATACAACGCAACCATCGTTTCAGAATTTTCTGGAATTGTAAAATATCAAGACCTTAAAGAAAATGTTACCTATCGTGAAGAACCCGATGAACAAACAGGACACATTCAAAAAGTTGTTATAGATTCTCGTGATAGAACATTAAGTCCAACATTACTTATTACTAATAAAAGCGGAGCAAAAATTGCAACATACATTATTCCCACCCGTGCTCACTTGATGATAGATAATGGACAAGAAATTACAGCGGGAACAGTACTCGTAAAAATTCCAAGAGATATTGGAAAAACACGAGATATTACCGGAGGTCTTCCCCGAGTAACAGAATTATTTGAAGCACGCTCTCCAGCAGAACCATCCATCGTAAGTGAAATAGATGGTACCGTAAAATTCGGAAATCAAAAACGTGGAGCAAGAGAAATTATCATAGAAAGTACCGATAAAAAAGAAATGAAAACGTACCTCGTTCCATTTGGAAGACATATTCTTGTTCAAGAAAATGATTTCATTCGCAGTGGTGAACGATTAAGTGATGGAGCAATTAATCCACATGATATTTTAAAAATTAAAGGTACTGGTACAGTGCAAGAATATCTTGTGAATGAAATTCAAGAAGTGTATCGTATGCAAGGTGTAAAAATCAACGATAAACATATTGAAATCATTGTAAAACAAATGATGCAAAAAGTATGTATTACGGATTCAGGCGATACAAGATTTTTAGAAGGAGATAATATTGATAAAATACGCTTTGAAGAAGAAAATGCAAAACTTGCAGGAATGGTTGTCATCGAAGAAAAAGGAGATTCCAAATTAAAAAATTATGCAATCGTTGAAAAGAAAGTAGTAAAAGAACTCAATGCAGAATTAAAGAAAAAAGAAAAGAAAGTTATTGAGTATCGCGATGCAGAAACAGCAATGTCCGAACCAATATTATTAGGAATAACAACAGCATCACTTTCAACAGATAGTTTTATTTCTGCTGCATCATTCCAAGAAACAACAAAAGTTTTAACCGATGCTGCAATAGAAGGTAAAGTTGATAATCTTCTTGGACTAAAAGAAAATGTTATTATGGGACACCTTATTCCCGCCGGAACTGGTTTGAAAAAATTCCACAAAGTTTTAGTAACATCAGAAAACGATATGGAAGAAGTTGCGGAAGAAGAAGTCTCAACAAGAAAAAGAAAATAATATTTTGTAGAACCCTGTCAGAGTTTAAAACTTTGGCAGGGTTTTGAATTGCGATACAAAAAATATTTTTTAAAAAATAGTTGACAACAATAAAATCTTTTTATATATTAATAGACTTTTCACCATAGTAAAAAAAGCAAAAAAATAAGTAAGGAAATAGCATTGCCAACAATTAATCAATTAGTAAGATTAGGTCGTAAAAAAAGTGTTGTAAAAAGTAAATCACCAGCGTTGGAATCAAGTCCACAAAAACGCGGTGTATGCACAAGAGTCTATACCACAACTCCTAAAAAACCAAACTCTGCTTTGCGAAAAGTTGCTCGTGTTCGTTTAACAAATGGAATTGAAGTAACTGCATACATTCCCGGTGAAGGACATAATCTTCAAGAACACTCTATAGTACTTATTCGTGGTGGAAGAGTAAAAGATTTACCAGGTGTTCGTTATCATATCGTAAGAGGAGCGTTGGATGCTACGGGTGCTGAAGGTCACGACCCAGCAAATAATCGTCGTAATCAAAGACGTTCTCTTTACGGAGTAAAAAGAGCTAAAAAGTAAAGTTTTATGAGAAAAAAGAAATCAATTAAAAGATTGACGTTTGGAGACCCAAAGTATAACGATTTATTGGTTGCTCGATTTATTAATTCCATTATGAAGGATGGAAAAAAACAAATTGCGCAATCAATAATGTATGACGCGTTAGATGTAGTCGGTGAAAAGTCAAAAACACCCTCAATGGATGTTTTTAAAAAAGCAATTGCCAATGTTTCCCCAGTTATAGAGGTAAAGGCGAGAAGGGTTGGAGGGGCAACATATCAAGTTCCCACAGAAGTTCGTCCTGAACGGCGAACCGCTCTTGCTATCCGCTGGTTAATTACCTACGCAAACGAACGTTCAGAAAAATCGATGTCTTCTAAGTTGGCAGCAGAAATAGTTTCCGCCGCAAATAATGAAGGTGGTGCCATAAAGAAAAAAGAAGATACACATCGTATGGCAGAAGCGAATAAAGCATTTGCTCACTTTAAGTGGTAAGCAAAAAAAGCGTCATTCCCGCATGTTTTTAGCGGGAATCCATTTTGAATAAAAAGATGCTTTATTGCAATTTTAAAAGTGTTTTAATAACGAAAGAGAAATCGTAAAAGAATTTTTATGTCAAGAAAGTATTCATTAGAAAAAACTAGAAATATTGGAATTATGGCTCATATCGATGCCGGTAAAACGACAACGACAGAGCGTATATTATTTTATACTGGTGTTTTACATCGGATGGGTGAAGTGCATGAAGGTGGTGCAACGATGGATTGGATGGAGCAAGAAAAAGAGCGTGGAATTACTATTACATCTGCTGCAACCACATGTTTTTGGAGAGATAATCGTATCAATATTATAGATACTCCGGGTCACGTAGATTTTACTATAGAAGTAGAGCGTTCTTTGCGTGTATTGGATGGTGCGGTTGCCTTGTTTTGTTCTGTTGGTGGTGTTGAACCACAATCTGAAACAGTATGGCGTCAGGCGGATAAGTACGGCGTACCAAGAATTGCTTTTGTTAATAAAATGGACCGTATTGGTGCGGATTTCCTTGGTGTTGTAGCAATGATGAAAGAGCGACTTGGGGCAAATGCAATTCCTATTCAATTACCAGTTGGTCAAGGTGATTTGTTTAAAGGAATTATCGATTTGGTGACAATGAAAGCGAGAATTTTTCATGAAGAATCTCAAGGAATGACATGGGATGAAATAGATATTCCTGCTGATTTACAATCTCTTGCCGTTGAATATCGAACAAAAATGTTGGAAGCAGTTTCTGAAGAAGATGATACTTTATTAGAAAAATATCTTGAAGGGAAAGATATTACTACAAAAGAAATTGTAGATGTTTTACGTCGTGCATGTTTAAAGGTAAAAATTATTCCAGTGCTTTGCGGTTCATCTTTCAAAAATAAAGGTGTGCAAATGTTATTGGATTCTGTAATAGCATATCTTCCTTCTCCAATAGATGTTAATGATGGAAAAATAGTTGGACATCATCAAAATTTAAAAGATGAAGTTACACGTAAAATTGCTGACAATGAAAAATTCACAGCGCTAGCATTTAAAATTATGACTGACCCATTTGTTGGTCGGTTAACATTTTTTAGAGTGTATAGTGGTACTGTAAAAGCAGGTTCTTATATCTATAATTCTACGAGCGATAAAAAAGAACGAATTGGTCGTGTATTGCGTATGCACGCTAATCATCGTGAAGATGTTGATGAAGGGTATACTGGAGATATTTTAGCGGCGATTGGTTTTAAAAATACACGCACTGGTGATACATTGTGTTCAGAAGATGATATTATCATTTTAGAAAAAATGGTATTTCCTGAACCAGTTATTCATCAAGCAATAGAACCAAAAACAAAAGCAGACCAAGAAAAAATGGGTGAGGCGTTACAAAAATTGGCTGAAGAAGACCCAACATTTAAAGTTTCAACCAACGAAGAAACGGGTCAAACAATTATTGGTGGAATGGGTGAGTTACATTTGGAAATTCTTGTTGACCGAATGAAGCGTGAATTTAAAGTTGAAGCCAATGTTGGAAAACCACAGGTTGCTTATAAAGAAACTATTAGAAAAAAAGTTCAAGCAGAAGGAAAATTTATACGTCAATCTGGTGGAAAAGGTCAATATGGACACGTTTGGCTTGAAGTTGAACCGAATGAAAAAGGAAAAGGATACGAATTCCAAGAAACAATCGTTGGTGGTTCAGTTCCTCGAGAATTTGTGAAGCCAACTTCTGAAGGAATTAAAGAAGCCATGAAAAATGGAATTCTTGCTGGATATCCAATGGAAGATATAAAGGTAACATTATTTGATGGTTCATATCATGATGTGGATTCTTCTGAAATGGCATTTAAGATTGCTGGTTCAATGGGATTTCAAGCAGCAGCCAAAAAAGCAGACCCAGTTATTTTGGAACCAATTATGGCTGTTGAAGTAGTTACTCCTGAAGAATATCTTGGTGATATTATGGGAGACTTAAATTCCCGTCGAGGTAGAATTGAAGGAATTAGTGCTCGTAAAGATGCGCAAGTAGTAAAAGCGATGGTTCCACTTTCTGAAATGTTTGGATATGCAACTCAAATGCGTTCCATGACTCAGGGAAGAGCATTATATACAATGCAATTTTCTCATTATGATGAAACACCACGTTCTATTTCTGAACAAATTATTGAAAAAGTAAAAGGAAAAGAAGTAAAACAATAATATTTAAAAATAAAATTATTTTATTATCATTATTAAGTTATTGAGGAGAAGTTTTCATGGCAAAAGAGAAATTTAATCGCACAAAACCACATGTTAATGTTGGAACGATTGGTCACGTTGACCACGGAAAAAGTACTTTAACAGCAGCAATGGTTCATGTTTCTAGTTTACGTGGAATGGCGGAAAAAAGGTCCTATGCTGAAATTACAAAAGGTGGTACTATTCGTGATGAAAATAAAACAGTAACAATTGCAGCATCTCACGTTGAGTACGAAAGTGAAAAACGACACTATGCTCACATTGATTGTCCCGGTCACGCCGATTATGTAAAAAATATGATTACTGGTGCTGCTCAAATGGACGGTGCTATTCTTGTTGTTTCTGCTGCTGATAGTGTGATGCCTCAAACACGCGAACACGTTTTGTTGGCGCGTCAAGTTGGTGTAAATCACATTGTAGTATTTCTTAATAAAATTGATTTAGCGGATGCAGATTTGATTGACCTTGTTGAAGAAGAAATTAGAGATTTGTTAACAAAAAATGGTTTTCCTGGAGATAAAACACCAATTATTCGTGGTCGTTCAAACGCAGCATTAGCAACGCAAGATGTCAATAGTGCTGAAGCAAAACCAATTTTGGATTTATTAAAAGCGTTAGATGAATTTGTTCCAGAACCAATTCGTGATTTAGATAAACCATTCTTAATGTCTATTGAAGATGTGTTTTCTATTAAAGGACGTGGAACTGTAGGTACTGGACGTATTGAACGTGGTAGTGCAAAAGTTGCAGATGAAGTTGAAATTATTGGTCTTGGACAAAATAAAAAATCTGTTGTTATTGGAGCAGAAATGTTTCGTAAAGAAGTAGACGAAGTTCGTGCTGGTGATAATGCGGGTTTATTATTACGTGGTGTTGAAAAAGAAGAATTGGAAAGAGGAATGGTTGTTGTAAAACCCGGTTCCATTACTCCACACAAAAAATTCTTAGCAAAAGTATATGTGTTGAAAAAAGAAGAAGGCGGACGTCATACTCCATTTGCTGCTAACTATCGTCCACAGTTTTATTTTAGAACAACTGACGTTACTGGTATCGTAACTTTACCAGAGAGTGTTCAAATGGTTATGCCTGGTGATGATGTTGATAATCTTAACATCGAACTTATTAGTAATATTGCTATGGATGAAGGTCTTCGTTTTGCCATCCGTGAAGGTGGTAGAACTGTTGGACGTGGTGTTGTAACAAAAATCTTAGAATAAAAATTTTGCAAAAGAACCCTGTCAGAGTTTAAAACTCTGGCAGGGTTACGAAAAGCTTTATTTAAAAATAATACAATAATGGCTGGACAAAAAATACGTATCAAATTAAAATCTTACGACCATAATCTTATAGATAAGTCGGCAGAAAAAATTATCAAAACCGCAAAATCTACCGGAGCGGTTGTTGCTGGACCAATTCCGCTTCCAACGAAACGTTCAGTGTACACGGTATTGCGTTCTCCACACGTAGATAAAAAATCGCGAGAACAATTTGAAATTCGTTCTCATAAACGATTGATAGATATTTTAACTTCTGGCTCAAAAACTGTTGATGCATTAATGAAGTTAGATTTGCCAGCCGGTGTTGATGTTGAGATTAAAGGTTAACAATAAAATTAGAAAATAGTATTTTACACTTTTTAAGTGAGTGATAAAATAAGGAGTATTATAACGGTGAGTGGAATATTAGGCAAAAAAATTGGAATGACAAGTATTTTTGATGAGAATGGTGTTGCTGTTCCTTGCACAGTAATACAAGCAGGACCATGCTATATAACACAAATTCGCACAAAAGCAAAAGATGGTTACGAAGCAGTGCAACTTGGTTTCGATGAAAAAAAAGAACGTTTGGTGAACAAGCCTGAAAAAGGTCATTTTGCAAAATCAAATGTAAAACCAATGCGGCTTCTTCGTGAATTTCGAAATTTTTCCAATGTAGATAAATTAACAGTTGGTGCAGAAGTAAAAGTTGACGCTTTTACTAAAGGTGATAAAGTATCAATAACAGCGAAATCAAAAGGAAAGGGTTTTCAAGGTGTTGTTCGGAGGCATCATTTTGGTGGTGTTGGTATGACAACGCATGGTCAATCTGATAGAGTTCGTGCGCCTGGCTCAATTGGTGGTTCATCATATCCATCACGCGTTTTTAAAGGAATGCGTATGGCAGGAAGAATGGGTTTTGAAAATGTAACAGTAAAAAACCTTCTTGTATTACAAGTAATAGCAGAATCAAATCTTTTATTAGTAAAAGGTTCTATTCCCGGTGCAAAAAATACTTACGTTGTTGTAACAAAGTAAAAATAAAAATTTGAGAATTTATGACTTTTGATGTTTATAGAAAAGATGGAACAAAATCTGGGGAAACGGTAACGCTTGACCCATCTATTTTTGAAATTGCCCCTCATGACCACGCAATTTATATGGCTGTCCGTTCCTATATGGCAAATCAAAGACAAGGAACTCATAAAGTAAAACCAAGAAATGAAGTACGTGGTGGAGGAAAAAAACCATTTGCTCAAAAGAAAACAGGTCGTGCACGTCAAGGAACATCACGTTCTCCATTGCACAAAGGTGGTGGTTCAATTTTTGGTCCTACACCACATGATTATGTTATTAAACTACCTCTTAAAGTAAAACGACTTGCTCGTAAATCTGCTCTATCATATAAAGTAAAAGATAGTCAGTTAATAGTGATAGAAGATTTTACTTTTGATGCACCAAAAACAAAAGATATGGTTTCAATTTTGAAAGCATTAAATATAGATTCAAAGAAAGTATTATTGCTTGTTCATCAACATGATGCTAATGTTTGGAAATCTGGAAGAAACATTCCAACATTAAATATCTTAGAAGCAGCAAAAGCATCAACGTATGAAATTTTGAATAATAAAATGTTGTTATTGCAAAAAAGTTCTATTGATGTTATTCAAAAAACTTTTAATAATTGAAAAATAAATTTTAAAAAACATGTATTCTATTTTAATACAACCGTTGTTATCAGAAAGAATGACCTCGCTTGAAAAACAGCGTCAATACGCTTTTGAGGTAAATATAAAATCTAATAAAATAGAAATTGCTAAAGCAGTTGAAAAAAAATTTAATGTAAAAGTAAGCAGTGTTCGAACAATGATTTATGAAGGAAAATCAAAATCAATGATGACTCGTAAAGGAGTGTTTTCCGGAAAAAAATCTGATTGGAAAAAAGCAATTGTTACTTTGAAAGATGGATTTAGTATTAATTTACTAGAAAACGTATAAGATATTTATGGCATTACGAAAATTAAAACCAAGAACACCTGCAACAAGATTTTATTCTATTGCAACGTTTGAAGAAATTACTTCAACAACTCCAGAAAAATCTTTATTAGCACCACTTCCGAAAAGTGGTGGAAGGAATAATCATGGGCATGTTACATCACGTCATAGAGGTGGTGGGCACAAACGTCAATATCGTATTATTGATTTCAAAAGAGATAAAAGAAATATTGAAGGAAAAATAGATTCTATTCAGTATGACCCTAATCGTTCAACAAGAATTGCATTAGTTGTTTACAAAGATGGAGAAAAAAGATATATTCTTGCTCCTGAAGGAATAAAAGTTGACGAACGAATTATTGCTGGTGAAGGTGTGGAAATTAAAAATGGTAATGCGATGCCATTAAAAGATATTCCTGTTAATACACAAATTCATAATATAGAATTAAAAGAAGGTAAAGGCGGACAAATTGCTCGAAGTGCAGGAAACTTTGCAACAGTGCAAGCAAAAGAAGGAAACTTTGTGATGTTAAAATTTCCTTCAGGTGAAGTTCGCAACGTGCGAAATACATGTTATGCAACAATTGGTGCATTAGGTAATGCGGACCATGAAAATATCAGTATTGGTAAAGCAGGTCGTTCTCGTTGGTTAGGATTGCGTCCACATGTTCGCGGTGTTGCAATGAATCCTGTTGACCATCCTATGGGTGGTGGTGCCGGAAAAACTTCTGGTGGTGGTCATCCAGTAAGTCCATGGGGACAAAAATCTAAAGGACTAAAAACGCGAAAACCAAAAAAACAATCTAATAAATATATTGTAAAACGAAGAAAATAAAATATAAGATTTTAATATTATGAGTCGTTCCTTAAAAAAAGGTCCTTTTATAGACCTAAAGTTGTTGAAAAAAGTTGAAGCGTTGAATAAATCTAACAAAAAACAAGTAATTAAAACTTGGTCACGCTCTTCAACAATTTCGCCGGAATTTGTTGGACATACTTTTGCTGTTCATAATGGAAATAAATTTATTCCAATCTATGTTCAAGAAGTAATGGTTGGACATAAATTGGGAGAGTTTGCACCAACAAGAGTTTTTCGTGGACATCCTGGTGTGAAAAAAGAGGAAACGACATAAAAATTTAATGATGACGATAATGGAAGCAAAAGCAATACATAGAAATGTTGGAACATCACCACGAAAAATGAGATTGGTGATAGATTTAATTCGTGGGAAATTTGTTAGTGAAGCATTAACAATTTTACATTTTCATCCACATCATGCTTCAAGAACAGCAGAAAAAGTTTTACGTTCAGCAATATCAAATCTTCAAAATAAAGAAGAGGGACGTGTTGATGTTGGTGATGTGTATGTTAAAGAATGTTTTGTGAATGGCGGACCTTCATTAAAAAGAATGTTGCCTGCTCCAATGGGAAAAGCATATAAAATTTTAAAACGTTCTCATCACTTAACAATAGTAGTAGCGCAGCAAGAAAATAAAAAATAATCAAGAAACTATTTTATTATTTTAGAGGTATCTTTTGGGACAAAAAACAAATCCAGTAGGTTTTAGATTAGGAGTAATTCGCTCTTGGGATTCTAATTGGTATGATGAAAAAACATTCGCTGCCAAACTTAGTGAAGATGTATCGTTACGAAATTATCTTCGCAGTCGATTGAAAAAAGCAGGAGTTGCACGTCTTCAAATAGAAAGAACACCAAAAAATATTAGAATCACTATTAACACTTCACGTCCCGGAGTAGTTATAGGAAAAAGTGGAAAAGAAATTTCTCAAATAGAAGAAGAATTAAAAAAAATCACAGAAAAAGAAGTAAAAATTCTTATTAATGAAATTAAGCGTCCAGAACTTGACGCATACTTAGTAGCAGAAAATATTGCCTCACAACTAGAAGGACGCGTAGCGTTTCGTAGAGCAATGAAGCAAGCGATTACTTCAACAATGAGAATGGGAGCAGAAGGAATTCGCGTAATGTGCAGTGGTCGTCTTGGTGGTGTGGAAATGGCACGTCGTGAACAATATAAAGAGGGACGTATCCCACTTCATACATTGCGTGCAGATATTGATTATGCAACAGCAACTGCTCAAACAGTGTATGGACTTATTGGTGTAAAGGTGTGGATTTGTAGAGGGGAAATTCTTGATAGAAATTTAAAAGAGAAAAACTGACGGAGTTTGTAAATTATGTTAATGCCTAAAAGAGTAAAGTACAGAAAAGCCCATCGTGGACGTATGCGTGGAAAAGCAACGCGTGGTGTTCAAGTTGCATTTGGTGATTTTGGTTTAAAAGCGTTGGAGCCGGGTTGGGTTACGCAACGTCAAATAGAATCTGCACGGATGACGGTTACAAGATTGATGAAGCGTGAAGGAAAAGTATGGATTAGAATTTTCCCTGATAAACCAGTAACAAAAAAACCAGCAGAAACTCGTATGGGAAGCGGAAAAGGAAATCCGGAATTTTGGGTAGCAGTAGTAAAACCCGGAAGAATTATGTTTGAAATCGGTGGTGTGCAAAAAGATATTGCAGAAAAAGCATTTTTACTTGCTGCTCACAAATTACCAATCAAAACAAAATTTGTAACACGCATAGATTACGATATTCATTAATTTTATTGTTGATAGAAAATTATGTTTATGAAAATACAAGAAATTCGAGAAATGTCTGATGATGAACTTCGCAACAAAATTGTTGAAAATAAAGAAACATTAGCCAATCTCAAATTTCAAAATGTAACAACGAAAGTTCAAGATACTTCTCAATTTGGAAAAATTCGTAAAGAAATTGCAAGAATGAAAACAATATTAAGAGAACGTGAATTGAATATTAAAAAGATTGCAAAGAAAAAAGTATCGTAATGTTTTTTGGAGAACATCATTAGAATGAATAATAATACCGAAACAACCAATAGTAGAACGACCCGCAGAAAAACAAGAATAGGAATAGTGGTAAGTGCGAAAATGCAAAAAAGTATTGTTGTAACTGCAGAACGAAAAGTTTCACATCGGCTTTACAAAAAATATTTTCGACGCACAACACGATTCATGGTTCATGATGAAAAAAATGAAGCGGGAGTTGGTGATACAGTAAAAATTATGGAAACACGTCCACTCAGTAAACTGAAACGGTGGCGATTAGTTGAAATTATTGCAAAAGCAAAATAAGTACAGGTAAAAGTATGATTCAAGAAGAAACCAATCTCGTTGTTGCTGATAATTCTGGAGCAAAAAAAGTTCGCTGTATTCGTGTCCTCGGTGGACATGGAATACGATATGCCTCTGTGGGTGACCTTGTAGTGGTATCAGTGAAAGCCGCAATTCCGGGAGCGGGAGTAAAAAAAGGAGATGTTTCGCGAGCAGTAGTTGTGCGAACGAAAAAAGAAGTTGGAAGAAAAGATGGTTCTTATATTCGTTTTGATGAAAATGCAGTTGTGTTGTTGAATGCACAAAACGAACCCAAAGGAACTCGTATTTTTGGACCAGTTGCTCGTGAACTTCGTGAAAAACAATTTATGAAAATAGTTTCTTTAGCACCAGAAGTATTATAAGAGAATAACATGTATATACGAAAAAATGATACAGTTGTAGTAATCACCGGAAATAACAAAGGCAAAGAAGGAAAAGTGCTAAAAGTATTTCCGAAAAAAGAAAGAATAATTGTAGAAGGCGTGAATATTGTAAAGAAACACACACGTCCATCGCAAGCAAATCCGCAAGGTGGAATTATTCAAAAAGAGGCCTCAATTCATGTTTCTAATGTAATGCTAAAATGTCCGAAAACAGGAAAGCCAACGCGAGTTGGTTTTAGCAGAACTATAGATGCTTCTACAGGAAGAAAAAAAGTGATGAGAATTTCTAAAAAAAGTGGAGAAATGTTTTAATCGGTGTTATGCGAACAACATAATACGTTAATAAAGAAAAATTATGGCAAAAGAAAAAAAGAATACAAAAGCTGCTGAACAAGAAGGCGAAAAAATTCGTGAAACTGGAGTGTATCCACGTTTAATGGATACCTACAAAAAAAATATTGTTCAAACAATGATGAAAAGATTTAACTACAAAAATGTGATGCAAGTTCCACGATTGGAAAAAATTGCAATCAATATTGGAGTAGGAGCAGCAACGCAAGACCAAAAACTTATTGAAATAACAGCAAAAGAATTAGAATTGATTACTGGGCAAAAACCAACAATTACAAAAGCAAAAAAAGCAATTTCTAATTTTAAGTTACGACAAAATCTTCCTATCGGAGTAAGAGTTACGCTTCGCGGAAAAATGATGTATGAATTTTTAGATAGATTGATTACTATTGCGATGCCACAAATTAGAGATTTTCGTGGAATTTCGGATAAATCATTTGATGGAAGAGGAAATTATACATTAGGTGTAAAAGAACAAATTATTTTTCGTGAAATAGACCCAGATAAAATTAATAAAATTTCTGGAATGGATATTACTTTTGTAACAACTGCAAATACAGATATTGAAGCAATGGAATTATTGAAAAATTTCGGTGTTCCATTTATTAAACGATAACTAAGAGAAAAGTATGGCAAAGAAAAGTTCTATAGCAAGAGAAGAACGAAGAAAAAAAATAGTTGCAAAATATGCAGCATTAAGAAAAGAATTAAAAGAAAAAAACGATTACGAAGCATTGCGTGAATTACCACGGGATAGTAATCCAAATCGTTTACATAATCGTTGTAAACTTTCAGGACGTCCGCGAGGATATTTAAGAAAATTCGGATTGTCACGTCTCGCATTTAGACAAATGGCGTTAGACGGAAAAATCCCCGGTGTAATAAAAGCAAGTTGGTAAAAAATTTTGTAGGAGAAATTTTATTTCATGAATATAACAGACCCCATAGCCGATTATTTAACTCGTATCAGAAATGCTGCTAAAGCACAGCACAGAAAAGTTGATATTCCAGCATCAAGAGTAAAAAAAGAAATCACACAAATTTTATGTGATAGTAAATTTCTTACTCGTTATACTATTGTAGAAGATAATAAACAAAACATTTTACGTATCACATTAAAATATTATAACAATAAAAATGTGATTACGGGACTTCGCAGAATTAGTAAACCCGGAATTCGTCAATATCGTCCTGCTGATGAATTACCGCGAGTCAATAATGGATTAGGAATTGCAATAGTTTCTACATCAAAAGGAATAATGACTGATAAGCAAGCAAAAAAAGAAAATGTTGGCGGCGAAGTATTGTGTTATGTGTGGTAAATTAGAATTGTATGAAGGAGTAATAAACACGTGTCAAGAATAGGTAAAAAACCGGTTACAATACCAAAAGGTGTAAAAGTAGAATTAGCACAAAACATTATAAAAGTTTCTGGTGCTAAAGGAGAATTAAAAACAGAGATTCATCCAAATATTTCTGTAGAAATAAAAAGTGAAGAAGTTCTTGTTGTAAGAAAAAATGATGAAAAAGCAAACAAGGCACTTCATGGATTATTTAGAGCACTTATTGCCAATATGATAGTTGGTGTTACACAAGGGTATTCAAAAAAATTAGAACTTGTTGGTGTTGGATATCGTGCGAAAATGCAAGGAAAAGTTCTTCACATGGCAGTAGGTCTTTCGCATCCAATAGTTTTTCGTTTTCCAGATTCTATAAAAATAGATGTTCCAGTGGAAACATCTATTATAATAAGTGGAATTGATAAACAATTAGTTGGACTTATTGCTGCAAAAATTCGTTCTTTCAGACCGCCTGAACCTTATCAAGGAAAAGGAATTAAATACGATACAGAAATTGTACGTCGTAAAGCAGGAAAAACAGCAGCAAGTAAGTAAAAATTTATTAAAGTGATATATGATTAAAAAAGATAATACACAGCGTCGTCAAAAAATAAAAAACAGCATCCGAAAAAAAATTTTTGGAACATCAGAACGTCCACGATTAACAGTGTATAGAAGTTTAAATCAAATTTATGGACAAATTGTTGATGATGTTTCTGGAAGAACTCTTGTTGCTATTTCTTCCAAAACAAAAGAATTGCAACCACAGATAGAAAAAGCAGAATCAAAAATTCAAAAAAGTATTATTGTTGGAAAAATGCTTGCTCAAAAAGCACAAGAAAAAAAAGTAACAACAGTAGTGTTTGATAGAAATGGTTATGCGTATCATGGAAGAGTAAAAGCATTAGCCGATGCTGCAAGAGAGGGTGGTTTAAAGTTTTAATGAAAACAATAGTTTGTCGGGTCGTCTAATGGCAGGACCACGCCCTTTGGAGGCGTTTGTAGAGGTTCGACTCCTCTCCCGACAGCAACCAAAAATATTTTTACATTTTTTAGAATTTAGAAATTAGTATTTAGAATTTAATAAAATAAGAGGTATAGATTGGCAAGAATTAAAACAAGTGAACTCGATTTAAAAGATAAATTAGTTTACGTTGGTAGAGTAACAAAAGTTGTAAAAGGTGGTCGTCGGTTTAGTTTCAATGCCATTGTTGTTGTTGGTGATGGAAATGGACATGTTGGATTTGGACTTGGAAAAGCCAATGAGGTTTCCGATGCTATTTCTAAAGGAACTGATGATGCAAAGAAAAATGTTGTAAAAGTAAAAATTATCAACGGAACAATCCCTCACGAAGTGGTAGGAAAATTTGGTGCAGGAAAAGTATTGTTAAAGCCCGCTTCTCCCGGTACAGGTCTTATTGCTGGTGGTGGAGTTCGTGCTGTTTTAGAATCTGCCGGAGTGAAAGATATTTTAACTAAACAAATGGGTTCATCAAATCCACATAATGCTGTAAAAGCAACTATTGCTGCATTGTTAAAAATAAAAGATGCAAAAATGATTGCCGAAGAACGTGGAATGAGTTTACAGGAATTATTTAATTAAAAAATGCAGATTACAAAAGTTTTAAAAACTTTTGTAATCTAAAAATAAAAAAATATGGCTTCGATTAAAAAAATAAAAATTACTCAAGTTAAAAGTATTATTCATACCTTGAAAAAGCATAAAGAAACAATAGCATCATTAGGGTTGGGAAGACCAAATTATTGTACTATCCATAATGATACTCCACAAGTTCGAGGAATGATTAATACGGTGAAGTATTTAGTAAAAGTAGAAGAAGTAAAATCATAATAGAAATTTTTGAAAGAAAAAAACAATGGATGTTTTAAGTAATTTACAATACGCAAAAGGTTCACGAAAAAAAGTAAAACGTATTGGTCGCGGACAAGGTTCTGGTCATGGTGGAACATCAACACGTGGACATAAAGGATATGGTTCACGTTCTGGTTCTGGAAGAAAAAGAGGATTTGAAGGTGGACAAATGCCTCTTGTTCGTCGTCTTCCAAAAGTTGGTTTTACCAATGTATTTCGTAAAGAATATCAAATTATTAATATTGATGATTTACAAAAGTTTGTTGAAGCAAAAAAAATTAATGCTTCAAATGAAATTACACCAGAAGTTTTGCATGAAGTAGGAATTTTATCCAAAAAAAATCTTCCATTAAAAGTTTTAGGAAATGGTGAAATAAAAATTTCCTTAAAAATTTCTGCACACAAGTTTAGTGCATCAGCAGTAGAAAAAATTACAGCAGCAGGTGGTTCAGCAAAAGAAATTCAAATTGCAAAACAAGTTGCAAAGAAGGCGTAGTGAGATTTGTCAAGTTTTAAATCCGATGTGGCGGATTGACAAATCTAAAATTATTTAAAAAAATAATCAATGAGTAGACTTACTGATAATATTCGTAATATTTTCAAAATAGAAGAACTTCGTAACAGAGTTTTGTATACGTTGGGGTTATTGATTGTTGTTCGTATTGGTGCACATATTACTTTGCCTGGTGTAGATGCAAGTTTGCTTGCAGCATCAATTCGTAATCAAGCATCAAATACATTATTTGGATTGTATGATTTATTTGTTGGTGGTGCGTTTAGTAATGCAGCAATTTTTGCACTTGGTATTATGCCGTATATTAGTGCTTCCATTGTTATACAATTATTAGGAGCGGTTGTTCCATTTTTTCAAAAATTGCAACAAGAAGGAGAATCTGGAAAGAAAAAAATTAATCAATTTACAAGAATTGGTACTGTAGTAATTTCTCTTTTACAAGGTTATGGTGTTAGTGTTCGTTTAGAAAGTTTAACAGCAAACGGAATTCCAATTGTTCCATTAGAAGTACAGGGTTTCTTTTTTACTTTTAGCACAATGATATTTCTTACCAGTGGGACATTATTTATGATGTGGTTAGGAGAGCAAATTACTGAACGAGGTATCGGACAAGGAATTTCTCTTATTATTTTTGCTGGTATTATTGCAAGATTTCCACATGCAATTTTTGATGAATTACAATTAGTGAGTTCTGGTGCAAGACCTCTAATAATAGAAATTATTGTTTGGGTGTGTATGGTGTTAATTGTTGCTGGTGTTGTTATGGTTACACAAGGAACAAGAAGAATTCAAGTGCAATATGCAAAAAGAGTTGTTGGAAGAAAAGTTTATGGTGGTGTTACACAATACATTCCTATGCGAGTGAATACTGCCGGAGTTATGCCAATTATTTTTGCACAATCTATTATGTTTGTTCCAAGTACAATTCTTACATTTTTCCCGGAAAGCGAATTTGTTACCACTATTTCTGGTTATCTTGATTATACATCTTTCACATACGCATTATTTTATGGTTTGATGATTGTATTCTTTACATATTTTTATACAGCAATCGCATTTAATCCAAAAGATGTTGCTGATAATATGCAAAAACAGGGTGGATTTATTCCAGGAATACGTCCCGGAAAACAAACATCAGATTTTATTGATAATATTTTAACAAAAATTACATTACCGGGTTCTATTTTTCTTGCAATCATTGCAATTCTTCCAACGTTTATGGTAAAATTCGGAATCACTCCAAGTTTTGCTTCATTCTTTGGTGGAACAAGTTTGCTAATTATTGTTGGTGTTGCATTGGATACATTACAACAAATAGAGTCTCACTTAATGATGCGACATTATGATGGATTTATGAAGAGTGGAAAAATTAAAGGGAGAGTAGGAAGATAATGCGAGGCTTTCGTCGCAAAAAAAAAGATGAAAAAATAATCATCAAAAATCAGCACGAAATAAATCTTATAAGAGAAAGTTGTAAAATTGTTTCTGATGTTTTAAAGTTAGTTGGTTCTTTTATACAGCCGGGTGTTACAACAAAAAAATTAGATAGTATTGCAGAAGATTTTATTCGTAGTTGCGGAGGTATTCCAGCATTTAAGGGATATGGTTTTGAAAAAAAGAATTTGTTTCCCGCAACCTTGTGTGTTTCAATTGATGATGAAGTTGTTCACGGAATTCCTAGTGAACGAGAGTTGCAAGAAGGGCAAATTGTTTCCGTTGATGTTGGTGTAAAAAAAAACGGATATTATGGTGATGGGGCTCATACGTTTTCTATTGGAAAAATTTCTGAAGAAAAAAGTTTATTATTAGAAATTACAAAACAATCTCTTACAAAAGGAATTGAACAAGCAATAGAAGGAAATACAGTAGGAGATATTTCTTTCGCTATTCAACAATATGTAGAAAGTGTTGGATTTTCAGTAGTGCGAGATTTAGTTGGACACGGAGTTGGAAAAGATTTACACGAAGAACCATCCGTTCCAAATTATGGTGAACAAGGTGAAGGTGCAATTTTAAAAGAGGGAATGGTTTTAGCAATAGAGCCAATGGTGAATGCAGGAACATACAAAGTATTTACTGCTGATGATGGTTGGACAATTTATACAGATGATGAAAAACCATCCGCACATTTTGAACACACAGTTGTTGTAAGAAAATCTCAAGCAGAAATTCTCACAGAAGAAATATGAACAAACAGGCGGTAATAAAAGTTGACGGAATAATTACAGAAACATTACCTAATGCCTCATTCAAAGTAAAGTTAGATAACGGACACGAAGTATTAGCACATGTTTCAGGAAAAATGAGAATGAATTTTATTAAAATTCTCGTTGGTGATAAAGTAACTGTTGAACTTTCTCCGTACGATTTAACAAAAGGCAGAATAACCTATCGTTACAAATAAAATAGTGTCATTCCTGCGAAAGCAGGAATCCAGTGAATTACAAAGGAAAAACTTATGAAAGTCAGAGCATCTGTAAAAAAAATTTGTGATAAATGTAAAGTGATTAGAAGAAAAGGTGTTGTACGAGTGATATGCAAAAATCCAAAACATAAACAACGCCAAGGTTAATAAAAGTTAATAAATAAATTAGGAGTATTTTAAGTGGCTCGTATATCAGGAATTGATTTACCAAAAAACAAACGTTCAGTTATCGGATTAACATATATTTATGGAATTGGGAATGCCACAGCGAGTGCTATTCTTAAAAAAGCAAATGTTAGTGAAGATAAACGTATTGGTGAACTCACCGATGATGAAGTATCAAAAATTCGTACCATCATTCAAACAGATTATAAAACTGAAGGAGCGTTACGAACTGAAACTCAAATGAATATTAAACGTTTGATGGATATTGGTTCATATCGTGGACTTCGCCATCGTAAAAGTCTGCCAGTTCGCGGTCAACGTACGAGAACAAATTCGAGAACACGTAAAGGAAAACGTAAAACAGTTGCAGGGAAAAAGAAAGTAGCAGCGAAAAAATAAGAGTTTAAGATTGATTGTAGGAATGGTTGCAAAACCATTCCATAAAAAATATGAAAGGATATTGTTGTGGCTAAAGCACAAACACAAGCAGCACCAACCGTAAAAAAGAAAAAGAAAGTTCATGTAGATGTTAATGGAAAAGCATTTATCCAAGCAACATTTAACAATGTTATTGTTTCAATAACTGATACATTTGGAAATGTTATTGCATGGTCTTCTGCAGGAAAAAATGGTTTCAAAGGTTCAAAAAAAAATACACCATTTGCTGCACAAGTTTCTGCTGATGTTGCTGCAAAAGAAGCATTTAGTTTAGGACTTCGTAAAGTTGAAGTATTTGTAAAAGGTCCCGGCTCAGGAAGAGAAGCCGCAATTCGTTCTTTACAAACCGCCGGCTTGGATGTAACAATAATTAGAGATATTACCCCAATTCCACATAATGGATGTAGACCACCAAAACGTAGAAGAGTATAAAAAATTTAATCACAAAGGAACAATTATAGAATGGCGAGATATATTGATGCCAGTTGCAAACTGTGTAGACGAGAACGTCAAAAGTTATTTTTAAAAGGGGCAAAATGTTTTACCGAAAAATGCCCAATTGAAAAACGCAACTATCCACCCGGACCACACGGTCAATCACGAAAAGCAAAAATTTCCGAATATGGGGTTCAATTACGGGAAAAGCAAAAAATCCGTAGAACTTATGGGTTGATAGAAACACAGTTTCGTAATTATTTTGAAAAAGCGTTAAAGAAAACTGGACGTACCGGTGAAATTCTTGTACAAATGTTAGAGCGACGTTTTGATAACGTTATCTATAGAATGGGTTTTGCACCATCAAGAAAAAGTGCACGTCAGTTAGTTCTTCACGGACATTTTTTAATTAACAACAAACCCGTTAATATACCCTCCGCATTATTGTATCCAGGAGATATTGTTCAAGTAACAGAAAAAAGTAAAAAGTTAGAAGTGATTCATGATTCCATGAAACGCATGAAAGAAGGAACAATCCTTCCTTGGATAAATCTTGATAAAGCCGCAATGAAAGGAATCTTTTTAACAATTCCTGAACGCGCCGATGTACCACTCGCAGCAAACGAACAACTTGTTGTTGAATTGTACTCTAAATAATAATTTTTGAATTTTGCAAAACGGATTTTTTATGAGCAATAATAATTTTCAAATGCCTAATGCTGTAACATTAGAAGAATCAACCCAAAGTTCTACTTTTGGAAGATTCATCATCCAACCATTAGAAAAAGGTTTCGGTGTTACGATAGGCAATGCATTTCGTCGAGTACTCTTATCATCCGTTCCCGGATTTGCTATCACAGCATTAAAAATAGATGGGGTCGTTCACGAATTTTCTAATGTCAAAGGTGTAGTAGAAGATATCGCCGATGTTATTCTCAATCTTAAAGGAGTTCGCTTAAAAGCAACAAATAAAAGAGTAGGAAAAGTTACTGTGCAACTTAAAGGTGCAGGAAAATTTACAGCAGGTGATATTCAAAAAGCAAGTGCAGAAGTAGAAATACTCAATCCCGAACATCACATTGCAACCTTAAATAAAGATGCAAATTTTGAAATGGAATTCCGCATTGGTCGTGGAAAAGGATATGTAACAGCGGAAGAAAATAAAGCATCAGACCACACTGTTGGAGTGATTGCAATAGATTCTATCTTTACCCCAATTGTGAACGTACGATATTTTATAGAATCCACACGTGTAGGTCAGCAAATTGATTACGAAAAATTAACATTAGAAATAGAAACCGATGGTTCAATCACACCAGAAGAAGCCATTGCCTATTCAGGAAAAATTCTTCGAGACCATATTCAATTATTCTTAAATTTTTCGGCAGAACCAGATTCACAAAAAGAAGATGTTGAACATGATGAAGAATTTTTGAGAATAAAGAAATTTTTACAAACAAATGTTGGTGATTTGGAATTATCAGTTCGTTCACATAATTGCCTTCGTACCGCCAATATCAAAACCATTGCAGATTTAGTAAGTAAAGATGAAGAAGAGTTATTACGCTTTAGAAATTTTGGAAGAAAATCGCTTGCAGAACTTTCTACCATAGTAGAAGAGCAAGGAATAAAATTTGGAATGGATGTTAATAAATATTTAAATGAGTAAAAAAATATGATACACAGACGCAAAGGAAGAAAATTAAAACGAACTGCAAGTCATCGCAAAGCAACATTAAGTGCACTCTCTACTGCTTTATTACAACATAAAAAGATTCAAACCACTGTTGCCAAAGCAAAAGAATTACGTCCACTCGTAGAAAAAATTATTACACGAGCAAAAAACGCTGTTGCAAATGAAAGCGAAGGAAAATTAAACGTTCATGCACGTCGTGAAGTGTATAGATTTATCCGCAACAGAGAAATCATTCAACTTCTTTTTTCTGAAATAGCAGAAAAAGTTGCAAACCGTCCCGGTGGATATACACGCATTGTAAAATTAGGGCAACGTTTAGGTGATGGTGCTCACATGGCAATGATTGAATTGGTAGATTATAATATTGCACAAGAACAACCAAAGCCAACAAAACAAAAACAAGACCGTCGTCGTCGCATAAGCAATCAAAAAACTTCCGCAAAGAAAACTGAAGTAGAAAAAACCAAAGAAGAAACATCTGCTCCTCAAACTGCATAGTTATTGTATAGGGACGGACCTGTCCCGCTTAGGCGGGAAGCAAAACCGTCCCTAAAATTTTTAATCAATAATCCAACCATGCAAAAAATCACTCTTGTTTTCACCAATCAAAAAAAGTATGAAAATTACTTCCGTTGATTTTATTGTTGGAGTAACAAACCTCAAACAACTTCCTAAAAATAATTTTCCAGAAATTGTCTTTATCGGAAGGTCTAACGTTGGAAAATCATCTCTCCTTAACAAACTCTGTAACCGAAAAAATATTGCACGCGTAAGTTCCACACCAGGAAAAACACGCGAACTCAATTATTATCTCATCAATAAAAAATTATATTTTGTAGATTTACCAGGATATGGCTACGCAAAAGTTGCTGAACAAGTAAAAGCCCGTTGGACATCATTGATAGAAGATTTTTTGCGAGACCGAAAACAAATTGCGTTAGCAGTACAGATAGTTGACATTCGATTAGGACCCACCGAACTTGATTTTACGATGATGGGATGGTTAGATTTTTATAAAATCCCATTTATTGTTGTATTGACAAAAGTAGATAAATTCCCCATCAGTAAACTTTCCAATCATCTAAAAACCATTACCACTTCATTAGAAAAATTTCAAAACCTTTCTATTATAACAACATTTTCCGCCATCACTGGGCAAGGTCGTCCGGAACTCGTCAATATTATTAAAGATTATATAGATAAAAAAGACAATAAAAGTAAGAAATAAAGAAGAAGATGAGAAAATTTGTCATTCCCACATGTTTTTAGTGGGAATCCAGTTTCATATCTTGTGAAAAATAAAAAAATAAATTGATTGATATTTCTACATTCAATAAATCTGTATCTGCGAAAATCATAATTATCTTAAAGAATCAGCGTTCTATCTTTTTTATTTAATCTGTGGCAAAAAACAATGAAAATTCTTGATGTCGGTTGCGGACCAAAAACAAAAAAAGAAGGTGCAATAGGATTAGATATACGTCCCGCACCACACGTTGATGTTGTTCATGATTTGAATAATTATCCCTACCCATTTTCTGATAATGAATTTGATTATGTAGAAATGTCTCACATTATAGAACACGTGCAGCGACCATTACATCTATTAAATGAAATCCATCGCATTGCAAAAAATGGAGCAATCATTCGCATCATCACACCACATTATACATCTCAACTTTCTTATGGAGATTTAGAACACTTCCATCATTTAGGATGGATTTCTTTTGCATTATTAGAAAACACAGGAATGTTCAAATTGAAAAAACATAAATTGTGGTTTACAGATTTTTATAAAGTTTTTGGAATAAGTGTATTAGCAAATAAATTTCCACGCCGTTGGGAAAAATATCTTGCATTTATTTTCCCCGCACTATATATAGAAGTATTTTTAGAAGTTCAAAAAAATGAAAATGCAAAATCACTCCTCAATAATTATATGTATTAGAAAAATAAATTTAAAGTATAAAAAAGTATTAATTAAGATTTCGTCATTCCCGCATGTCCCGTTGTACGGGATGCCGTACAACGGCATTGTTAGCGGGAATCCATTTTTTGATACAATCATAAAAAAACAGTGTTCCATTCACAGCAGAAAAATTTGTATATTCTAAAACAAAAAAATAAAATCTGAAAACCATAAAAAAAATCACCAATGAAAAAAAGACTCTTCACACCAGGACCCACACCCGTACCGGAAAACGTTATGTTAAAAATGGCAGAACCCATCATTCACCATCGTAATCCGGAATTTAATGAAATACTCACACGAGTAAATAAAAATCTCAAATATTTATTTCAAACAGAACAATCCGTACTCACACTCACTTCATCAGGAACAGGAGGAGTAGAAGCAACATTCGTAAGTTTATTTTCTGCAGGAGATACAATCATTTCTTGCAATGGAGGAAAATTCGGAGAACGTTGGGTAAAAATGCCAAAAGTTTTCGGACTCAATGTTGTAGAAATAAAAGTAGAATGGGGAAAAGCACCAACATCAGAACAAATACTTTCTGCATTAAAAAATAATCCTGATGCAAAAGCAGTGTATCTTACACATAGCGAAACATCTACTGGTGCTGCAACTGATGTTAAAACATTAGCAAAAATTATTCACGAAAATTCCGATGCACTTGTTTGTGTAGATGGAATTACCGCCGTTGGTGCACACGAACTTCATTTTGATGAATGGGGAATAGATGTTTGTGTAACCGGCTCGCAAAAAGGATTAATGATTCCGCCCGGACTTGCCTTTGTTGCACTTAGTGAACGAGCAATTAAAAAAATGGAAACATCAACACTTCCCAAATTTTATTTTGATTTGAAAAAGGCTTTAAAATCCTATCAAGATAATGATACACCGTGGACACCGGCAATTTCCTTGGTTATCGGAGTTGATGTTGCATTAGAAATGTTGCGAGCAGAGGGAATAGAAAATGTGTGGGCGCGACACAAAAAATTAGCAACAGCAATTCGTTCGGGAGTTACCTCACTCGGATTAAAATTATTTTCCGAAACACCATCCTACGCTGTAACACCAGTATGGTTACCCGCAGGAGTTGAGTGGAAACAATTCAACAAAATCTTAAAAACAAAATACGGAATCACCATTGCTGGAGGACAAGATGATTATGCTGGAAAAATATTCCGCATTTCTCATTTAGGATATTATGATGAATTAGATATGGTAACGATGCTCACCGCATTAGAAATGACACTCAAAGAATGTGGATATAAATTTCAACTTGGTGCAGGAGTGCAAGCAGTAGTACAATCGTTATAAAACAGAAGTGAGAATATAGGATAGAGAAATTAGTAACTAATGCACAGTCATTGTATGGTCAGATGGTAGGAATGGTTGTAAAACCATTCCATAGAAAAAAGTCATTTCCGCATTCCGCCGCAGGAGGATTTAGCGGGAATCCAAAAATATTATATTTTTAATTTGTACAGTTATTTTTTCATATTTAACATTTTATCTTATTTCGTATTTTAAAAAAAACAATCTGTGTCAATCAGTGAAATCTGTGGCACATAATCATTTCATCATAGTCAAAAATGAAAATCCTCATCACAGACCCAATCGAACAAAGTTGTATAGAAATACTTCAACGCGAAGGATTCACCGTAGATGTAAAAACCGGACTCCCACCAGAAGAAATCAAAAAAATAATTTCAGAATACACAGCAATGATAGTGCGAAGTGGAACACAAGTAACCGCAGATATTATTGAATGTGCAACATCAATGAAAATTATCGGGCGTGCTGGTGCTGGCGTAGATAATATAGATGTCAAAGCCGCATCACGAAAAGGAATAATTGTGATGAACACACCTGGTGGAAACACACTCTCCACCGCTGAACACACAATGTCACTCATGCTTTCCCTTGCACGAAGAATTCCACAAGCACACATCAGCATGCAAGCAGGAAAATGGGAACGCAAAAAATTTATGGGAACAGAACTTTTTGGAAAAACACTTGGCATTGTTGGATTAGGAAAAATCGGAAGAGAAGTTGCAACACGTTCACAATCATTCGGAATGAACATTATTGGTTTTGACCCAGTACTCGCAAACGATATCGCGTCCAAAATGAATATAGAATTAGTTTCATTAGATGAACTCTATCGTCGTTCTGATATCATCACCGTTCACACACCATTAACAGAAGAAACAAAATCTTTATTGAATGAAAAAACAATTGCACAATGTAAAAAAGGAGTACGACTTATAAACTGTGCGAGAGGTGGAATCATCGATGAAACTGCATTACTCAATGCACTCAATAGTGGACACGTTGCTGGAGCAGCGTTAGATGTTTTTTCTATCGAACCACCACCCAAAGAAAATCTATTACTACAACATCCTAATATAGTACTCACACCACATCTTGGTGCATCAACAGAAGAGGCACAAGAAAAAGTTGCTATTCAAATTGCAGAACAACTTGCTGATGCACTCCACAATCGCGGAATTGTTGGAGCAGTGAACGCAGCAGCACTACAATCTGGAATACCAAATGAAATCCAACCCTTTGTAACACTCGCACAAAAATTAGGAAAACTTCAAGCACAACTTCTCAAAGGAACACTCAAAGAAATTACCATCACACTACAAGGAGAAATGCTTTATAAATATAGAGAGTTGTTGCAAGCCAGCGTACTGCAAGGATTATTTTCTCAATTGATGAGTGAACCAGTAAATTACATTAATGCACCATTCATCGCACAAACACTCGGCATACACATTAATGAAAAAAAAGAAATTGCTGGAGAAAATTTTACACATCTTTTAGTCGTAGAATACAAAACCGAAAACGAACAACGCACATTTGCTGGAACAGTATTTGGAAATAAACCCCGCATCGTACGTATAGATAATTTTCATTTTGAAATTCATCCCGAAGGGATGTTTTTATTTTACAACAACATTGATAAACCCGGAATGCTCGCAAAAGTTGGAAGCCTACTCGCCGAAGCAAACGTCAATATTGCTGGCTTAATGTTAGGACGTACAGAAGTTGGAAAACACGCCCTCACGGTAATAAATATTGATAGTAAAATTTCACAATCAATTTTAGAAAAAATTACTAAATTTGATGGAGTGTTTGATGCAAAGGTTGTAGAGTTGTAATTCCCCTCTGTAGCGATGGATTATGTGTAGGCGAGAGGGGACTAAGGGGTGTGTCAAAAAATAGAAATAGAGACGTGAGAATTTAGGAGTTGTCATTCCCGCACGTTTTAAGCGGGAACCCAGAAAAAATAATTTGTAGAAATGGCAAATAATTTTTTTCAACTTTGCGTGAGAAAATATTTTTACTTTTTAAACCATCAGTGCAATCTGCGGCAAGTGGCGGATTATACAAATTTTTTTTCTAAAAACACTTGACATTGCTCACACACCTCTTTATATTCTTTTATAGAAGGGTAAAGTATTAGACGTTATAGATTCAAAAAAGTTCCAAAAAAATCTGTGTTCATCTGTGTAATCTGTGGTAAAGAATTTAACTAATAATCATTTAATAACCATTTTTTTTAAGGAGTAATACTTATGCAGCGAAAACTGTACGTGTTGTTAAGTCTCACTGCTTTTCTCTTTTCTTCTGTTCTCTATGCAGGAACACAAGGAAAAATTAAAGGAAAAGTTGTTGATAGTAAAAGTGGGGAGGCACTTGTAGGGGCCACCGTGCAAATAGTTGGTACTAGTTGGGGTGCTGTTACTGATATTAACGGGGAATACACTATTTTAAAAGCAGAGGTTGGTACCTATACAGTAAAAGCAAGTTACGTGGGTTACCAAGCAGTGACAATTTCTAATATTCTTGTTAATGCAGATTTAACAAGTGAGGCAAATTTTAAACTTCCTTTGGAAGGTGTTACAGGGCAGGAAGTTGTTATTGTTGCTCAAAGACCATTAGTGAATAAGTCAGCAACAAATGTTACACGTATTGTTGATGCACAATCAATCGCTAATTTACCAACTCGTGGTGTAGATGCTGTTATAAAATTACAACCTGGTGTTGTTCAACGAGGTACTAATACTTATGTTCGTGGTTCACGTCCTGACCAAACATCATACTTTATAGAAGGTGTTTCTATTAATAATTTATATAGTGGTGGACGTGGTGTTACTATTACCGATGAAGCAGTAGAGCAAATTCAAGTGCAAACCGGTGGTTATACAGCAGAATATCCTGGTGCTAATGGTGGAATTATTACTACATCTATAAAAACAGGTGGGGAAAATTGGAAAGTTTCTGTTCGTGCTGAAACTGATAATTATACATCTCAAGGAAAGAAAAGTTTAGGTGGATATTCTTATGGTTACTCCGATTATGTTGTAACTGCTGGCGGTGCTATACCTATGACAGATAAAAAACTTCGTTTCTTTGGTAGTGCACAAAATACATTTTTTAGAGATACAGAAATTAGATTTTTAGAAGAATTGAATTTTACTGGAACGAAAGCTCTTCCTACTGCTGCAAATCGTTCTGTTTTTCATCCTGATTCTATAGCATCTGATACGCTTGATTTAATCTATCAAGCAGGAAATGCATTAGGAGCAATGCAAAATACATTTGTTTACACAGGAACATTGTTATATAATTTAGGTGACCTACAAGTAAAATTAGCTGGTTCATACAATAATAGAGAATCAAAAGACCCAGTAACTCTTGCAAATGTATTTAATCAATCACGTACACCATATAGAACGTTACAAGATGGTTTTGGAAATTTGAAGTTAACATATTTTGTAACTCCTGAAATTGCAGTAGAAGCAAGTGGTAATTATTCCTATAGAGATTCACGAGTAATGGACCCGTTTTTTAAAAATAGTTTAAATAAGTATGGAGATACTACAGCAAATAGAAAGTTAGGATTTAACAATTTTTATTATAGTGATGATGTTAAAAGAAATGTTACTTTGCCTGCGTGGGATGTATATGGTGGCACAATTCGCTTTAATCAACCTGGCACTATAGTGTCTGGTTATACTAAGTCTTTTGTTCAAACAATGGGTGGAAAATTAGATGTTTCTGCACAACTTGGAAAAAATGCTTTAAAATTAGGTGGTGAGTTTACTCAAGGTACCATTCGTCGTTATGCATCAATCTCGGCTGACCTTGTTAATAGATTTTACAAAGTAACAGATGCAACGAAAACTAAAGAAGAAATAGCAAAGGAGTTACGAGGTACTGGTATAGATAATTTTGGTTATGATGCCTTTGGAACAAAAGAAATTGATACAGATGTTTTTTCTAATGGAAGGTTAACAGATTTGGCTGCAAGAAAACCTATTATTGCTGGTGGATATATACAAGATAAGCTAGAACTCTCTGACCTTAACATTAATTTTGGACTTCGTTATGATTATTTAGATAATGATGGAATTGTTTTGGTTGAACCACGAAATGTTGCTATTGATGATAGTACAGGATTGGTTTCTAAAAGTGCTTTGAAAAAAAGTATAGCTACGCAACAAATAAGCCCCCGTTTAGGTTTTTCATTTCCTGTAAGTGATAGAACAGTATTTCATGCTCAATATGGAAAATTCATTTCTCCAACCAAGGGAAGTGATACATATCAAGGATTAGCTGGATTTACTGATGATATTGGTGGGGGATTTTTTGTTACCAATGTTATTGGTTTCAATTTAAAACCAGAACGTTCAACCTTATATGAAATTGGTTTTACTCAACAAATTGCTGAGAATGCTTCATTTGATATTACTACATATTATAAAGATATACAAGACCAAATAACATATGTTCAAATAAGTCCATTACCTGGAGCAGCACATGGAAATTATGCAGCATTGGTAAATGGAGATTTTTCTACAACAAAAGGGGTTGAATTTAAGGTTACACTACGAAGAATTAATCGTATAGAAGCAGATATTAATTACACATACTCTGATGCTCGTGCAACAGGTTCTACTCCTACTTCGTTAGCAGGTACTGTTGCTGGTTCACAAGTTTCTGATTTTACCCCAAAATATATTTTTCCAGTAAATTTTAATCAAACACATAAAGGAAGTGTAACATTAGATTATCGTTTTGCAAAAGATGATGGTGGACCTGTTCTTGAGCAATTAGGATTAAACGTTTTAATGGAATTTAATAGTGGAAACTCATATACTCGTTTATATTACACTGGTGAAAGTATTGCCGATTCTCGTTTTAGAACACCGTTAGAATTAATAGGTGAGTCTACTACCCCAACATATTTTAGGATAGATACTAAACTTGATAAGACTATTACACTTGGACCAGTAGATATGAATATTTATGTATATGTAACTAATGTATTGAATACTAAAAATGTTTTAGTAGTATATCCAAGAACTGGAAATGCTTATGATACTGGTTGGTTATCCACTGCGGAAGGCAAAACCAAGGCTGATAATCTTGGAGAACACTATGTAGAATTATATAATGCTATTAACAATGGTACAAATTCTGGACATGTTGGTGGTGGTAGTGCAACTGTTAATGCAACAAATTTAAATGGCCTTGCCTTTAGTGGTAATTTTGATGCTCCTCGCCAAATAGTATTTGGTGTAAAAATAGTCTATTAAAAATATTATTAATTTTAATGCAAAGGAAAAAATTATGAAGAAAAATAATTTTATAACATGTGTGGTAATAACGCTGTTAATGATTGGTAGTGGTACTGTTTTTTCTAAAAATGAAGATAAAAAAGTATTACATAAGTCCAATGCAGTAGCAGGATTGGATTTTAAGACCATCTTAATAAACAATTTATTTAACTATTATTCTAACGTTGGTGATGGTTCCTTTAATCCATATGTTAGTAATTCTGCCTTAGAGTTTCCAAAAGGAAGCAATCACTTTGCTATTTATCATGATGGTTTATTGTTTGGTGGAGTGCATGCAAAAGACGGAAAACTAAAAGTTGGTGGTTCATTTTTTAGGTCAGGATTGCAACCAGGCAAAATAATTACTGCCGGAACTGCTTCAACTAATCCAGTAGCAGGAAGTCCTAGCGATGAAAAAGGTAGGCTATATAGAGTTCGTACAGACATTAATCCTACGACCCCCCTTGATGCACCAATGAAGCAAAAAATAAATAGTGAGGAATTAGCATATCTAACAAGATATGAGAGTGGTGTTACTGTAGAATCTATTTATGAACAATATATAAAAGATTGGAATGAGTGGCCTGCTACAGATGGAGCACCTTTTAAAGATGTTGATAATAATGGTGTATATAATCCTTCTATAGATATTCCAGGAATTCCAGGAGCAGACCAAACATTATGGCATGTTTCTAACGATTTGGACCAAACACTGACACAAGACATGTATGGTTCAGACCCTATTGGAATGGAAGTGCAACGAACAATATGGGGGTACAATCGTAGTGGTGCATTAGGAAATGCTATTTTTATTAAATATAAACTTATTAATAAAAGTGGTTATCCTATTAATGACATGTATGTAACAAAAGCTTCTGACCCAGATTTGGGAGGAGCAACTGATGATTTTGTAGGTTGCGATACACTTTTAAGTCTTGGTTTCTGTTATAATGGGGATGGAAGTGATACACAATATGGTGCTGCAATACCAGCATCTGGGTATGATTTTCTACAAGGACCTATTATTTTTACAGGTATAGATACAGATACAGCGGTTTATAATTTTACAAAAAAAGTAGGTTATAGAAATCTTCCTATGTCATCATTTAATTTTTTTGTTAATGGATTACCAGCCTATGGTGACCCGCCACAAGATGATATACAAGGAACAATTCAATGGTACAACTTAATGAAAGGGTTGATAGGAAATACAGGTGCTGATAATATTAATCCTAGTACGGGGATGGCTACAAAGTTTTCTTTTTCTGGAAATCCTGTAACATCAACAGGATGGAATGATGGAGTATATAATGGTGGTACTTTAACACCAGGTGATAGACGATTTTCTTTAACGGCAGGTCCTTTTAATATGGCAGACGGAGAAGAACAAGAAGTTGTTGTGGCGCTTATGGTAGGGCAAGGAACTAATAGATTAGAAAGTATTACAGTATTAAAATCAAATGATGCAATTATTCAAGAAGTGTACAACAATAATTTTGAAATTGCTTCTCCTCCTGCAAAACCAGTGGTAAGTACAACAACTTTGGATGGTGAGTTAATATTAAATTGGGGTGATGGAAAAACTGCATCAGTAACAGAAAATCAAGAACAAAAAGGGTATAAATTTCAAGGTTACAAAGTTTATCAAGTAAAAAGTAATAGTTTTTCTTCTAAAGACGCTGTTTTATTGGCAACATACGATATCGTAGATGGAGTGAAAACTATTTCAGATAATGTTTTTGACCCTTCAGTTGGTGTGAATGTCTATAAACCAGTTCACTTTGGAACAGATGGTGGTATACGACATGTTTACCGTACCAAAGAAGATGCTTTTACATTAAAATCTTTGATAAATGGTAAAAGTTATTATTATGCTGTTACTGCATATAGTTATAACCCAACACCTATAGAAGGTTTTCCAAATAATTTGGAAAGTGCTCCAGCAGTATTTGAAGCTATTCCTCAAATGACTAATCCTGGTACACGATATTCTGTGAAATATGATGATGTAATAGAAACTGCTCATACTGGTCCAGGAGATGGTTCTATTGAAGTAAAAGTTGTACAACCAGATAAAGTTACAGGTCATAATTACGCTGTTAGATTTGATACATTAGAAGGTCAAACTATATGGAAATTAATTGATGTAACAACAGGAGAAATAAAACTTGATAAAATGACTAATCAATCTGGTGATGAAAATTATTATGTTGTTGATGGGTTGTTAGTAAAAGTGATAACTTCACCACCTGGGATGAAAAAATGGGAAATTCCTTCAGGAACACGTCGTTTTTCACCTGTAGGAGGGTTTGCTGGACTTGGGCTTGAAGGATTCAGTTCTGCTGCTGACCCAACAGCGTATGACCAAACAGCTGGTACAATTGGTATGGCTGGCCATTTTGCTTTTGGTGGAATTGGAACTACTCTTCAAAATGCTACAGATTATCATACAGTATTATTAAAATTAGCACCTGTTGATAGTGTGGTAACAGACTTATGGAATCCTTTAGTTGCCCAACCAAGCGAAAATTTCTCAAAAGGGTATAGGTACTTACGAAATGCAACTGGTTCTGCTGGAGTAGATTCTGCAAAGTTTGCACCATGGGTTATAAATAAAGCAGCAGGTTATCCATATCAAGATTTTAATTATTCTGTGCCATTTTCTGCTTGGGATATGGAAACAACTCCACCTACACGATTAGCGGTTGGATTTTTAGAAAACCATGTTGCTGGTGCTTCAGTTAATGGTCTTTACATGCCACCAAATACAAATGGAGATAATACAATAAATCGTGAATTTATTTTTATTTTCAATACACCATATTCAGAAACACCTGACCCAAGTCTACAAGTGAATATTTCTAATAATAGTAATCTTCCTTTAATGTGGGTAGGTACTTTTAATAGACGTACAGACCTTTCTTGGGTAGATGGTGATGAATTTAAAATCGTTGCAAATAAAGTAAATACAATGGCAGATGAATTTACATTTACTGCTCCAACTGCAGCAACACAAAGTTCGGCATTGGCAAAAACCGATGTAGAAAAAATCAATGTTTTTCCTAATCCATATTTTGGTTTTAATTCCCAAGAAAAAGATAAATATAATCGATTTATCACATTCAGTCATTTACCGGAAAAAGCGACCATTCGTATCTACAACTTGGCTGGTGTTTTGGTAAAAACAATAGTAAAAGACGACGCAACACAGTTTACACGTTGGAACTTGAAAAATGAATCCAATCTTCCTGTTGCAGCTGGTATGTATATTGTACATGTAAATATGAAAGAATTAGGTAAAACAAAAGTGCTAAAAGTTGCAATTATTCCCGAAGCACAATTTTTAGATACATTCTAATTCAATAAATGATTATTAACAATAAAAAAATATGGAGAATTTATTATGAAAAAAATAATAAAAAGTTTTTTATGTATGATGGTGTTTTCACTCCCGATTCTTGCAGGTAACTCTGCAAGAATTGGTACGGCTGGTGCAACAGAATTGCTTATACCTGTTGGTGCAAAAGGTCTATCACTTGGAGGTGCAAACGTAGCATTGGCTTCTGGTGTAGATGCTATTTTTTGGAATCCTGCAGGAATGACAAAAATGTCAAATAGTAGTGTTGAAACAATGTTTTCTCAAATGAATTATATAGCAGATATAGGTGTTTCGTATGGTGCTGTAAATATTGTTGCTGGAGATTTTGGAAATATTGGTTTTAGTATAAAATCTCTTTCATTTGGAGATATTAGTAGAACAACAGAAGATTTTCCCGATGGAACGGGAGAAATTTTTTCTCCAAGTTATATTCATGGGGGTGTTTCATATTCTAAAATGCTTAATGACCATGTTTCCATAGGAGCCACACTTAATTTGATTAGTGAAAAAATTATGAGTGTCTCTGCAAATGGTTTTGGAATTAATGCTGGTGTACAATACCATGGATTAGGAATTCCGGAATTAATGTTAGGAATAGTAGCAAAAAATATAGGTCCTAATATGAAGTTTGATGGTTCAAATCTTTATAGAAATGCTTATGCACCTGATGCCTTACGTCCTCAACAATATTATAAAGTAGAAGCTGCATCATTTGAACTTCCTACCACAATGGAAATCGGCTTAGCGTATGAGAAAAAATTTGATGAACAAAATCGTGTTATGATAGCAGCAAACTTCCAAAATAATAACTATCAAGAAGATGAGTATAAATTTGGTGGAGAATATAGTTATAACAATATGGTATTTGTTCGTGGTGGATATAATCTTTCTCCTGATGTAGAAAAAAGTACCGATTATCTTTATGATTATACCTTTGGTGTAGGTCTTAATTTAGATTTAAGCGGCACAGTGGTAATGTTTGATTATGCTTATCGTAATGTAACACGAACTGGTTTTTCTGCGAATAACGTTGTTACCGTAACATTAGGATTCTAATTTTTACTACATAGTACAAATACAATCAAAAGGGCTGAATAAGCCCTTTTGGTGTTCTTATAACAATAATAAGTGAAATCTGTGGCAATAATTTTTTTATTTCTTTTCTTCTCACTAAAACTTTTTTCGCAAACCACTATTGGTAATTTTACCGTTGCAACACGTTTAGCAATTTCACCATCCAACGAGTTGTATGTAATAGACAATACAACGGAAAAAGTTTTGCAATATTCTCTAAATGGAGAGCTCCTTCATCAAATAGGAGGCAACGGCTGGGGAAATTATGAATTTAATCAACTAACAGATATTTGTGTAACTCCACTGCATGTGTACGTAGTAGATTACAATAATAAAAGAATTCAACAGTATGATAAGCAGTTCAATTACATTCAAACATTAGGAGAAGATTTTTTTTCAAAATTGAATATTGGTACAGTCCAACCGCGAGCAACAACAATTTCTCAACAAGGAGAAATGTTCATTCTTGATAGTGAAAGTAAAAGAATATTGAAGTTCAATTCAACAAAAAATTTTGAAAAAGAATTCGGCAACTATCAATCAAACATCACATTAAAAAATCCCATTTCTCTTGTTGGTAATGAAAACACAATTTTTTTGTTAGATGAAAATACCATTGTTTTGTTTGACATTTTTGGAAATTATCTTTCTTCGATAAATATAGATTCTTCACTTACCCATCAGAATATTAGTATTTTTAATAACACTATTCTTCTTACTACATCAAAAAAAATAATTGGTTTTTCATTGCAAGGAGAAATAGTTTTTTCTCTTTCCATTGAACAATTTTCTTCAGATAATGTAAAAGAATTTAAAGATGTTGTTGGTAATAATTCTTCATTATATATTCTCACTCCAAATAAAATTATTGTTACACCAATTCCTTGAATAAATATTTGCATCTCTAAAAAAAATATAGTATGTTTTCCAAGTAAATTTATCAATTTTTATGTGAGGTTTTTATGTCTCGTAGTCTTAACAAAGTTCAACTCATCGGTAATTTGGGGAAAGACCCTGAATTAAAATACACCAGTAGTGGTATAGCCGTAGCAACATTTTCCATCGCAACCAGCGAATCTTGGAAAGACCAAGATGGCAACGCTCAAGAGCGAACAGAATGGCATAATATTGTTGCGTGGAGAAAGTTGGCAGAAATTTGTGGAGAATATTTGAAAAAAGGAAAAAAAGTTTATATAGAAGGAAAACTTCAAACTCGCAGTTATGAAAAAGATGGAGTAAAAAAATATATTACAGAAATTGTTGCAGACCAACTTATCATGTTGGATGGTGCAAGAGGAAGCGAATCACAAGGTGGCACCGCACCAACAATGGATGCTCCTGTAAAAGATGATGATTTACCATTCTAAAAAGAAATGTTATTCCTGCAAAAGCAGGAATCTAGAAAATATATTTTACGAAATAAAAAAATTAGCCCCGCAATTTTTACGGGGCTAAATTATTCTACCATGTAATAATTATTAATATGTATGAAATATTTTTTTCTCATTATCTTTTTCTTTACAATGCTTCACGCATCATCACCTAAACTCGTACAATCAAAAAAAGGAATGGTAGTTGCCGCTGAACCTATTGCTGCAAAAGTTGGAGCGAAAATTTTAGCACAAGGCGGAAACGCTGTTGATGCTGCTGTTGCCGTTGGTTTTGCTTTGGCAGTTACTTATCCTACCGCTGGAAATATTGGTGGTGGTGGTTTTATGAATATCCGTTTTGCTGATGGAAAAACAATCACCATTGATTATCGCGAAAAAGCACCACTTGCAGCAACCAAAAATATGTATTTAGATGAAAAAGAAAATTTTCTTTCAGAGAAAAATTTGTACGGGCATCTTGCTTCCGGAGTTCCCGGTTCGGTTGCGGGAATGTTACTTGCTTTAGAAAAATTTGGAACACTACAACGCAACGATGTCATCCAACCAGCAGTAGAACTTGCTGAAAAAGGATTTCCCATTCATCCACGGCTTGCCACAAGTTTAAAAGAAAACAATCAAAAGTTTTCAAAATTTTCTGGTTCAATAAAATCATTTACTAATAATGGGAAAATCTACGAAGCCGAAGAAATTTTACGTCAACCAGATTTAGCACGAACACTCCAACGCATTATTATTGATGGTAAAGATGGATTTTACAAAAGTAAAACTGCAGATTTAATTGTAGAAGAAATGAAACGAGGTAACGGACTTATCACTCATGAAGATTTAGAAAAATATCAAGCCGTAATTCGCGAACCAGTAAAAGGAACATATCGCGGATATGAAATAATTTCTATGGCACCGCCAAGTTCCGGTGGGATAGCATTATTGCAATTATTAAAGATTTTAGAAAATTATGATTTAAAATCGTACGGATGGAATTCCGCAAAATCCGTACACATTCTCACTGAAGCAATGCGACGAGTGTATGCAGATAGAGCAGAATATTTAGGAGACCCTGATTTTGTAAAAGTTCCTGTTAACGGACTTCTTTCTGAAAAATATTTATCTGAACGAATGCAAACTATTGATACAGTAAAAGCAACGCCAAGTTCAAAAATTTCTCATGGAAACCCTGTACCGTATGAATCCGAGCAAACAACACATTATTCTATTGTAGACCAATATGGTAATTGTGTAAGTGTAACAACAACACTCAATGGTGGTTATGGTTCTCATGTTGTTGTAAATGGAGCAGGTTTTTTGTTAAATAATGAAATGGATGATTTTAGTGCAAAACCTGGTTCACCCAATATGTATGGATTGATTGGTAGCGAAGCAAATTCCATCACACCAGAAAAACGAATGTTAAGTTCTATGACTCCGACAATTATTTTGAAAAATGGAAAACCATTTATGGTTATTGGAACACCCGGTGGTTCTACAATTATTACTACTGTATTACAAGTGATTATAAATGTAATTGATTTTGGAATGAACATTCAAGAAGCAATTAATGCACCACGTATTCATCATCAATGGCTGCCGGATAAATTAATGTATGAAAAAAATGCACTTTCTACAGAGACTATTGAAAAGTTACAATCAATGGGACACACTTTGGAAATGCGAACAGGTCCATCAGGACTTGCAGAAGGAATTATGTTTGATGGTGAAACCGGAGAAATGTTTGGTGCAAGTGATATTCGTGGTTATGGTGCAGCAGTGGGAAACTAAACTATGATTTCCATGATTGAAAAGATGACTATGATGTTTATAATCTTTTAAGGGTTTAATTCCCCGCCCCTTGCGGCGTAAGGTCATTCCCGCACGTTTTTAGCGGGAATCCATTACAAAAAAATTTAAATTAGTATTTCGTAATTAGAATTTTGAATTTCAAAAAAATCTGTGGTTAAAATAGTATGATAGAAAAATTAGAAAAAATAAAAGAACGGTATGAAGAAGTAACTCGCTTATTAAGTGAGCCCAATATTATTTCCAATCAAGAAAAAAGTAAAGAGTTAGGAAAAGAATACAAAGAACTTTCAGAAATTGTAAAAATTTATAAAGACTATCGTGCATTCTATGATGCAATCAAAGGAAGTAAAGAAATTCTCAATGAAAGTGGTGACCCAGATTTAAAAGAAATGGCATTAGTAGAGTTAGAAGATTTACAACCAAAATTTTTAGCAACGGAAGAAAAAATTAAACTTCTTCTTATTCCCAAAGACCCCAATGATGATAAAAATATTATTTTAGAAATTCGTGGAGGAACTGGTGGTGAAGAAGCAGCACTTTTTGCTTCTGATTTATATAGAATGTACGCTCGTTTTGCCGAACGCAAAGGTTGGAAAGCCGATACTCTTGATTGGAATGAAACAGGGAAAGGTGGATTTAAAGAAGTTATATTAAGTATTACCGGTGAAGATGTGTATGGAACACTGAAATTTGAAAGCGGTGTTCACCGCGTGCAGCGTGTTCCGGAAACGGAAACTTTAGGACGTGTGCATACTTCTGCTGCAACGGTAGTGGTGATGCCAGAAATAGAAGATGTGGGAGAAATTATTATCAATCCTGCGGATTTACAAATTGATACATATCGTTCCGGTGGTAAAGGCGGACAAAATGTTAACAAAGTAGAAACTGCTGTTCGTATCACACATAAACCATCAGGAATAGTCGTTGCATGTCAGCAAGAGCGTTCGCAATTTCAAAATCGTGAACGAGCAATGAAAATGTTGCGAACAAAATTGTACGAAATAAAAATGAAAGAACAAGAAGCATCAGTTTCCGCACAACGAAAAAGTATGGTCGTTACAGGGGAGCGAAGTGATAAAATTCGTACGTACAATTTTCCACAGAATAGAATTACAGACCATCGTATAGGATTAACATTATATAATCTTGCAGATGTTATTGATGGAAAATTAGATGATTTGATTGAACAACTTCGCATTCACGATAGAGCAGAAAAGCTAAAAGCGGGATTAAATATTGAAACAGTGAAAGGATAAATTTTTATGCAAAAACAAAAACCTTCAATTCTTATTTGTAATGATGATGGAATAGATGCTCCGGGAATTTACGCACTTGCAAATGCAATAAAGCAAATAGCAGATGTTACTGTTGTTGCTCCGGATAAACAACAAAGTGCGGTTGGACATGCAATCACAGTAAATCAACCTATACGAGTAAGCAAGTTTAATAAAAATGGAGAATTTTTTGGTTATGCAGTCAACGGAACTCCCGCCGATTGCATTAAACTTGCAGTGCGTTCTCTTCTTGTAAAAAGTAAACCTGATATGGTAATTTCCGGAATCAATCATGGAACAAATACTGCTGTCAGTGTGATTTATTCAGGAACAGTTTCCGCAGCAACCGAAGGAACAATTTTAGGAATTCCATCAATAGCAATGTCATTAACCTCCTATTATGAAAATGCAGATTTTTCTTTTGCAGCAAAATTTGCAGCAAAGTTAGCACTTGTTGTTCAAGAAAAGGGATTGCCGAAAGGAACATTACTCAACGTCAATGTTCCCGCAGTTTCAGAAAAAGAAATTTGCGGAGTAAAAATTACCAAACAAGGAAAATCTATTTGGAATGATGAATTTGAATCTCGCAGAGACCCAAGTAATAAAGAGTATTTTTGGCTAAAAGGAGAGTTGATTGAACTTGATGAAGATTCAGATTTTGACCAACGTGCAATTTTGGAAAACAAAGTTTCCATCACACCAATTCAATATGATTTAACAGATTATAAAATGTTGGACGAAATGAAAAAATGGAATGTGGAAGAATGAAAATCTCTACAGAATACTATATTCAAAGTATAGAAAGGTTACCTAGAAATTCCCAATGTATTATCGCTCACCAAAATGAGTCTTCCATCGTTGTATATCAAGCGTATAAAAATAATATTGCAGATTTTGCAATTCAAAATCAGTTTTTTGGCGGTACAGATTTTAGTTATACTCGAATGTCATGGATTAAAACAAGTTTTTTATGGATGATGTACAGATGTGGTTGGGGAGAAAAGGAGCATCAAGAAAGAGTATTAGCAATATGGATATTAAAAGAAGATTTTATCAAAATTCTTAGAGAAGCAGTTTTCTCTTCATTTAATTCAAAAATATATAGTAATAAAAAACAATGGGGTAATGAATTACAAGAAAAAAATGTTCGGTTACAATGGGACCCGGACCATGACCCGTATGGAAAAAACATTGAAAGGCGAGTTATTCAGTTAGGACTTAAAGGAGATGTTTTAGAAAGATTTGGTAAACATCAAATACAATACATAGAAGATATTACTGATTTTATAAGTGAACAGAAAATATTTTTAAAAAATAATCAACTTGAAAAATTATTAGTTCCCATTGAAACAATCTATAAAACAGAAGATACTATTTTAAATAAAAAAATCGGAATTGAATAAATAGTGAAATCAACGAATTTTTTAAAGACTATACATAAAAATGCTGGAGGAGATTTAGAAAAAATTTTCTCTACCGAAGATATTCAGATTCAATTAGACATTGTAAAAACTTTGTATTTATCTTTTACAAAAAATGATGTCTTTTTAATTGAACGTATATTGAAATTATATATCACAGAAGATAAAAATAGCAAATTACAAGGATGCTCTTTAATTACTAAAGCATGTTGTATTATGCTGTTTAAATTACAAAATGTAGAACATTCTTTATTAATATGGGAAGCAAAAAATAGTAATACCGATACATTTGCGAGTATTGATGTTCAATATATGATGGGAGGAGGAGTAAAAGAAACTCTTGCATTTTTAGAAAAGAAAAACAATGTTGCGTATGAATATGCAAAAAAATGTTTTGACCTTGGTGAATTAAGTAAATCTAATATAGAAGAAATGAAATGGAGTATAAGTAATTTTGAAGATGAATTATATGAAAATTAATAATTCAAAAATTGTTCATTGATTAAAGCCAATTATTTTTTTTGTACCACTCAATAGTTTCTCTAATCCCAGTTTGTAAATCCACAGATTGTTTATACCCCAATTCGCTTTTTGCCTTTTCCACACTGCAAATCCAATTATCTTGCACAATATCTCGCCCCTTTTCAAAATTCAGTACAGAAGGTTTCTTGTTGAAAAAGGAAAATAATTCTACGCTACCAGTTATTGCGTAAACTAAAAATTCTGGAATACGAATTCGCAACGTTTTTTTATTCATCACCTCTTTAGAAACAAAAGCAACCTCATCCCACGAATAAAAATTTTCGCTACCAATAAAATAAATTTCTCCAACAGATTTTTTTTGTTCACCTGCAAGAATAATTCCAGAAACCAAATCCGTAGAATGAACTAAACTAACATATTTTTCTTTCAAACCGGCAAGAACTTCCACACCTTTGTATAATGTTTTAAAAAAACTCAATGTTGTTGTATCTCGCGGACCGTACACAATCGGCGGGCGGACAATTGTTATTGGAAGAATTTTTTTAAATTTCAAAACCTCTAATTCTGCTTCCATTTTACTTTTTCCGTACGTAGTAATGGGATGGTAGGGGGTAGTTTCTGTAACAGATTCTTTTCCTTCTCCCGGACCAACGGCTGCAAGACTGCTGACATGAATAAATTTTTCTAATGATGGATTAACTGTTGCAGTAATTTCTAAAAGATTTTTTGTTGCATCACGATTTCCTTTGTAAAAATCTTCTTTCTTTTTTGCAGCAATAGTTCCTGCTACATGATAAATGTATTGTACATCCTTAACTGCTTTTTCTAATACTGTTGAAGAAAATAAATCTCCAACAAAAATTTCAATAGGAAGATTTTTTAAATATCCAAGTTTTTCTGGGTTACGAACAAGGCAGCGAACAGAATATCCTTTTGCAAGAAGTTTCTCTACAAGATGACTGCCGATAAAACCTGTTCCACCAGTAACAAAGACGATAGTTTTTTTCATTAGTATAAGTAAAAGACCTCACAGGTTTTTAAAACCCGTGAGGTATGGATTACAAATTTTCTTTCATTGATTTTATTTTCAGTATAAAGTATATTAAAAACACTACTTATAATCAAAAAAATATTTTAACGAAGGAGTTTTCCATTGGATTTATTTGAAAAATGTACAAAATTTACACGAGCAGATGAAACAAAAGCCGCTGGTTTATATCCATATTTTAGACCCATCGAAGCAAACGAAGGTCCAGTCGTAACCATGCAAGGAAGAGAAGTCATCATGGCCGGCTCAAACAATTATCTCGGTTTAACCGCTCATCCAAAAGTGAAAGAAGCCGCAGTAAATGCAATAAAAAAATATGGAACAGGATGCTCCGGCTCGCGTTATCTTACAGGAACAATTGACTTACATGTGCAACTAGAAGAACGACTTGCAAAATTTCTCGGAACCGAAGATTGTCTTCTCATCAGCACAGGATATCAAACAGCACAAGCAATAATTCCAACATTAGTGCAACGCGGCGAATACGTTATTTCCGATAAAGATAATCACGCATGTATTGTGATGGCAAATATGATGACTGCCGGTTTAGGTGGAGAAGTCGTTCGTTACAAACATAATGATATGAAAAATCTTGAAGCAGCAATTTCCACACTTCCATTAGAAGCGGGAAAACTTATTGTTTCTGATGGAGTATTCAGCACCACAGGAGAAATTGTAGAATTACCAGAACTTTTACGCATAGCAAAAAAATATAATGCAAGAATTCTTATTGATGATGCCCATGCAACCGGTGTTGTAGGAAAAGGTGGACGTGGGGCGGCAAGTCATTTTGGTTTAGAGAAAGATGTTGATATGACAATGGGAACATTTAGTAAAACATTTGCATCGTTAGGTGGATTTGTTGTTGGAAAACGTTCCGTCATCAATTATATAAAACATCATTCACCAGCACTTATTTTTAGTGCAAGTCCAACACCCGCATCAGTTGCTTCCGCATTGGCAGCATTGGATATTTTAGAAAAAGAACCGGAACGAATTACAAAACTTCATAAAAATGCACAAAAAATTCGTGATGGCTTTAAAGCAATGGGATTTAAAGTTATTGGAGAATCAAATACAGGAATTGTTCCCGTTATTATTGGTGATACAGAAAAAACTCTTGTAATGACTCGTGATTTATTTAACGAGGGAGTTTTTGTTAACGCCTTTGTTCGCCCCGGAGTTCCACCAGGAATGGAAATGCTTCGTACCAGTTACATGGCAACCCACGAAGATAGTCATCTCAATAAAATTTTAGAAATATTTAATAAAGTCGGAAAAAATTTAGGAATAATTTCTTAAACTTTTTATGTAAGGTTTTTAGGGACGGTTGCAAAACCGTCCTAATATTTTTATACCGATTTATCGTACGTTCCAACACAACAATCATATCTCACCATGTCCTCATCAATCACCGTTCGCTCAGTTCAGACAAAAACGGACGAAAAAAAATTTCTTCAATTTTCATACAAAGTAATTTATAAAGATAATCCAATTTGGGTACCGCCATTATTAATGGATAGAAAAAAATTGATTGATAAAAAGAAAAATCCATTTTACAAACACGCAGAAATGGAATTATTTCTTGCAGAAAAAAATGGAGAAATTGTTGGAAGAATTGGAGCAATCATCAATCACAATCACAATAAAGAACACAAAGAAAATATCGGATTTTTTGGATTTTTTGAATCCATTAATAATCAAGAAGTAGCCAATGCATTATTTGATGCAGCAAAAAAATATCTTCAATCAAAAAATGTAACAGCAATTCGAGGACCAGCAAGTCCATCAGTGAATGATGAATATGGATTATTGATTAATGCATTTGATAAAAGTCCTGTGGTG
>CALETH010000089.1 GCA_937920105.1 uncultured Bacteroidota bacterium | reverse complement strand
AATTTACTTGTTCTGTTTTTTCAACAGATATTTCTTGTGGTGAGGTAGGTGGTTCATTATTGCACCCTAAAAAAGGAAGTGCAAGAAATGCAAAAAAGATAAGAATATATTTCATACTAACTCCTAAAACGATATATAGTTAAATTTAATTATTGAATTAATTATAGCAATTTATTTTTGAAAGTCAAAAAAAATCCGTTGCTTTTTCGAAAAAAAATTGTATTATCAAAATAAAAAAGTGGCTAATATTAGCCACCTTTTTTGACAATAAGTTATGGTGTTAAAAAGGCAAAAAGCAGAAAAAGTAATTACCTTTCTGCTTTAATGAGATGTTATTTTCTTCACCTTCGCAAAACCCGGCTTCAACACATCATAAATAATTTTAATTCTTTCCTTATAAGGAATAAAAGCACTTTTCATTGCATTAATCGTAACCTTTTCTAAATCATCCAACGTTAAACCAAAATGTTTATGAGCAACTTCATACTCATCAGTAAGAGTAATACCACTCATTAATTTATCGTCAGTATTAAGAGTAACACGAAATTTATATTTGTAAAAAATTCCAAAGGGATGTTCATCCAAACTTCGCACCGCACCAGTGTGAACATTACTCGTTAAACAAATTTCTATAGGAATACGTTTATCCAACACATATTGAGCAAGAGTTCCCATACTCAAAACTTCGCCATCTTTAATTTTCATATCCTCAATCAAACGCGTACCATGTCCAATACGATGAGCACCACACCATTGAATTGCCTGCCAAATAGATTCTTTTCCAAATGCTTCTCCAGCATGAACAGTAATATTAAAATTTTCTCGTTGGATAAAATGAAACGCATCCACATGTTTTTTTGGCGGATAACCACCTTCTTCGCCAGCAAGGTCAAAACCTACCACACCGGAATTACGAAAATCAATTGCTAACTCTGCAATTTCTAAAGAAACATTTGGCTCCATGTGTCTCATTGCACACAAAATAAGTCCGTAGTGAACACCAAAATCTTTTTTTCCACGTTCAAGTCCTTTCAGCACTGCTCTCACCACACGATGTGTATCAAGTCCTTTGTTAGTGTGAAAGATTGGAGCGAAACGGGTTTCTATATAAACCACACCATCATTTTTCATATCTTCCATCATTTCGTACGCAACACGTTCCAACGCTTCTTCTGTTTGCATTACACCGCAAGTGTGTTCAAAGCCCTCTAAAAAAAGTGGAAGACTTCCACGTTGTGCACCACGTTGAAACCATTCATCAAGTTCCTTTGCATTTTTTGTTGGAAGTTTATCATACCTTTGTTCTTTTGCTAATTCTATTACTGTTTGTGGACGAACTCCGCCATCAAGATGGTCATGAAGGAGAACTTTAGGAAGTTTTTGTAAGATATTTTTTGTGATTTGTGTCATAAAAAAAAGTTTATTTTTGTGAATAAAATTGTTACTATAATCAAATGTAATATAAAGAATAGCAATTACAAATATCATATATCACAAGGAAAAAATTATGCCAGAAAATACACAATCAGCAGAAGCAGGATTGCCAAATCTTCTCCGCAAAGTTTTACAAAGTCCACATTCTGAATTAGCAATAAAAAATCAAATGCTCACACTGGCAATGCAAAATCTTCACATACCGGAAGTTACTACTGCATTGTTGGAAGCACTTCCTGTAACAAAAGATAAAGAAACTCGGGATAGACTTTTACAAATAATTTCATCACTCAACACATCACGATTTCCCAATCTTGAACCATTATACACTGCTCTTATAAATATTTTTCGAGAAGAAAAAGACCGTTCTGTGCGAACAATGTTATTAGAGCGTTTGCGAAACGGACTTCATCAAGATTCTCGCTTAGCACCGTTTTTTTTGGAAGTGATGGGAAAAGAATTATTGAGCGAACCAGAACGCATTTTAGCCAACGAAGCAATTTCAAAACTTCCGGCAATTACCGAAGAAACTGCATTGTTAGCATTGCAGCGTTGTGTGAATGCACCATCAGTTATTCAGCAATTGGCATTTTCTATTGCAAAAAGTTCTCCTACATGGGGAGAAAAAATTGTGGATGGATTATTTCCATATTTAGATGTGAAGGTAGAGCGAGATATTCGTTTTGGAATTCTTGAAAAATTAGCAGAAGCGAAAACATTAACCGCCTCATACATTCCACTACTTTCCACAGTCTTGCGAAATGACCCAGAAGTTGAGGCAAGAAGAAATGCCCTGGACCTTTTCAAAAAAATAAAACCATGGAATGCTCTTATAGTAGAGCAATTATTATGGACTTCTCTTAATGATAGCAGCGAAGAAATTCGTTCCATTGCTGTTGCATTGCGAAAAGAAATTCCGGAATTAACAAACGAACAACTGGTTGCATTGGCAAATCAACTTTCTACAGACCGCTCTGCTGGAGTGCGGTTAACAATTTTAGAAATGCTAAAACCCGTGGTAAGAATTGCAGAAGTACGAACAGCCATTGCACAATCATTCGCCAATAATCCATCCGTATTTGCTGATGAAGAATTTAATGAACTCACCACAATACTTTCTCCGTATGTAGGCAGAGAAGAAAGTATACGTTCAATTTTATTAAAAAGTGTAGAAAATCTTCCCAGTCTTCATCAACGAAAAACTATTTTACAATTAGTAATCCCAAAAGTAAAAATGGAAACAGTATTGAATGATATTATTAGAATATTTCAAAAAGAACGAGATGAAGATTTGCGAGCAACATTGTTTCAAGAAATCAAAGGGCTTTCCATCACAAAAAATCCGGAGTTAGTTCAAGTATTTTGTTCAGAATTAGTTGAACCCAGTTCACCATTCAGACAAATTTGTGCCGGAGTTCTTTCCACAGCAGCAGAACTCTATCCAGAAATTCCAACAGCACTGGAAGATGTTTTACGCAATGACCAAGAGCGTGAACTTATTCGTGTTTGTTTAGATGGATATTTACGTCCGAAAGTACAAAAACAGTTTGATGTATTATTAGAAGTAATAAAAAATGAAATTATTGATACCACATCACGTCAACGTTGCCTTGATGAAATTATGAAAATGAATATAGAGGAAAATCAATCTGAGCAATTGGCAAATGTGTTAGCAGGATTGAAACCGAATACATTGAAAAAATAAAAATAACACTATTTTATTTTTTACAATAAAATTGTATAATGAATTGTAAATTAAATTATACAATAAAAAAACAACTCATCGTTAATATTATGAAAACTTTTTCTACCCTTTTCATACTACTTCTTTTTTTCTTTTCACTTTCTGCACAAGTCATCATTAAAGAACGCTTAGAAATACAGCCAAAAATAAAAATACCCCTACAGGCAACAAGCACACCAGACCCCACAGTAACATGGATAGATATATATTATCACTATCCCAAATATTACTATCCCTATCTATCATGGCCAGGAATGGGAGGACTGACACTATTAGAACTTTCTACCGGACAAGTAGATACTATTTCACTTAATGCAAAATTTCCTGGCAAAACCGTTTGGATGGTACGAAGCCCTACAATTGGACCGGTTCCCTTAGGAACAACGGCAGAAGTAAAAAATTACAACGGAGCAGAATATAATTATGGTACACCATCACCATATCCTACAACATCTATTAATTATCAGCAGACTAGCCCAACAACTACCGATGTGTATAGACGTATTCTTTACCCCAATGGAACGAGTACGCCTTCCGAACTTCATGGAACTATTTATTATACTCCTGTACCAAAACCAACCGTAAGTATTACCAATGCAAAAATAAAACAATATACCATTAATAGTGCCTCAGTCAATTTTTCTCCTACTTTTACTTGTTCAGCCACCCCAACTGGGAAATATGCACCAACAATAACATGGATACCACAACAAACATTTAATACACAAAACTATCTCAACCAAATAAAACCCGGGGATACATTACGAATACCAGTAAAAGTAACAGCCACCAATATTGCCGGAAGTGCCGATGATACTACAGGAAAATTAATACTCATTCGTTCAAAAGAACTTCACCACATCAAAGTATTTGCAACTCCCGATAGTATACGCCAAAGCGATAGTTCTCTTATTACGATAAAAGCATATC
>CALETH010000088.1 GCA_937920105.1 uncultured Bacteroidota bacterium | reverse complement strand
AGATCTGGTTACTGGAGTTCAGACGTGTGCTCTTCCGATCTTGACTAACTCATACATTTTTAAATTGTTATAATAATCATTTAAACACATTAAATATAAGTATGAACGTAAATTTGAAGGATGTAAATTGCTATTCCAATGATTTAACAACGTTAGATATCAGCAAGAATGTAAATTTACAATACCTGGCTTATGATTTAAATTATTTGACTATAATGGACATGAGTAAAAATATAAACCTTAGAGGATTGCGTTGTGAAAACAGTTTAGTTTCCACACTAAATGTTAATAATAATGTAAATTTGGAATGGTTATATTATTCTGATAATCAACTCACCACATTAGATGTAAGTAAAAATACAAATTTACAATCTTTACACTGTAAAAATAATGACCTTTCTCTTTTTTTAAATCTTACCAAAAACACTAAACTTAACAAAATAGAAATCAGTGGAAATTCTACTTTACAAACAGTCTTTGTATGGCAAAATCCATTACCACAAGGAGTAACGTTAACTAAAGATGCCGCAGCAACACTCGTCGTTCCAAAAAGTACATCAGCAACTCCTTTTATTACCACATTTTCATCCGGCTATTATACCTTTGATACCACCGGTGCTATCATAAATTTAACAAAATCTCCTTCAAATAATGGAACACTTAAAGTTACTGCAAATTCCAACCCAACAGTAGTTGGTGCTTTACCCAATGGTATTATCACACTTGCTCAAGAACGATATTGGAGTTTTAGTGGTGGTCTTACAGGATTAAAATATGACCTCATTCTTGATTTAAGTTTATTAGAAGGTATCACAGATTTTAGTACACTAAAAGTGTTACAAAGGTTCAGTTCAAATGCATCATGGTATGTAATGAGTAATACGATAGAATATCACGAACCATATATAGTAATAAAAGATGTTACTACTTTTGGAGATTTTGCAATAGGTGGAGATGCAAATAATCCTAGTTTACCGATAGTAGAAGAAACAAGGAAAAATGTTGTACCAACAGTCTATGGTATATCACAAAATTATCCTAATCCATTTAATCCAACAACAACAATTACTTATCAAATTCCAACCAATACATTTGTAACACTCAAAGTGTATGATATTTTAGGAAAGGAAATCACGACATTGGTGTATAAAGAAATGAAAGCGGGAAGTTACACAGTGAATTTTGATGCAAGCCAATTATCTGGAGGGATGTATTTTTACAAATTAACTGCTGGGAATTTTAGTGAGGTAAAGAAAATGATGGTGCTGAAGTAGTTAGAAAACAGAAGTAAAAATATAAAATTGTGTCATTCCTACGAAAACAGGAATCCAAAAATAGTAAATAATTATAAGCATCCTGTTGTAACGGGATGCTTTTTTATTTTATCTTTTCAAAATTTTTAATGTTTCCCAAAACTGAGGATAAGAAACATTTATACATTCTGCATCTTTAATAATAGATTCTTTTGGTAGATTTAAAGCAGCCACTGCAAAAGCCATTGCAATACGATGGTCTCCATAACTCTCAAATGTTGCTGAATGTAAATTCTCTTTTCCTTCTATTATAAAGCCATCATCAAACTCTTCACATTCTATTCCCATTTTGCGAAGATTTTCACAAAGAGCGTGGATTCTATCGCTTTCTTTATTTCGTAAATCTTGTGCATTGCGTACTTCAAATGTTCCTTGAGAAAATACTGAAGCAACAGCAAGAATTGGTATTTCATCAATAATATTGGGAATAATTTCTTTTTCTATAATAATATTAGTTTTTAATGATGAATATTTTACGATAACATCTCCTACATTTTCTCCACCAATAATTCGCTCATTCTCTATTATAATATTTCCACCCATTTTTTTTAAAATTTCAAGAAACGCAGTTCGTGTAGAATTTAATCCGACATTGCGAATACAAATTTCTGAATTTGGTATAATAAGTGCTGCAACAATAAAAAATGCTGCAGAAGAAATATCTCCTGGAATAAAAAATTGTTGTGCTGTGGATTCTTGTTTTCCTACAACAGTAATTATTTTTTCTTGATTTTTTATTCTTACATCAAGTCCCAGCATTTGTTCTGTATGATTGCGTGACGGAATTTTTTCTATAATTTGTGTTTTGTCTTCAGCGTAGAGTGCTGCAAAAATTATTGCAGATTTTACTTGTGCACTGGCAATGGGTAATTGATATGTTATTGCGGTAAGTTTTTCTGTTGGTGAAATAGTAAGTGGTGCAGTAAAATTTTCTGTGGATTTTTCTGCGGATTGAATTTTCGCTCCCATCATTGTGAGGGGTTCAATAATCCGTTTCATCGGACGTCGATTGAGCGATTCATCTCCAGAAATTATTGTAGAAAATTTTTGTCCGGAAAGAATTCCCGTTAATAAACGAATAGTTGTTCCAGAGTTTCCTGCATCTAAATTGTGTGGTGGTTCTTGTAATCCATATAAGCCATTTCCTTCTATATATAAAATATTTTTTTCAAAGTGTGTTTGAATACCAAGTGCATTGATACAGTTAAGTGTACTGATTGGGTCTGCGGCATGAAGAAAATTTTCTATAACCGTTGTTCCGTTAGAAATTGCCCCAATCATTACCGCTCTGTGTGAAATAGATTTATCTCCTGGAACAGTAATTTCTCCATAAAGTTTTTTTGTTGGTTGGATGTACATTGATTTTTTGGACTAAAGTCCATTAAAGATTCTACGTTTTCTTTTAACCTCACTCTGAAGAGTGAGGTTTCGTATTATTTTTTAAT
>CALETH010000087.1 GCA_937920105.1 uncultured Bacteroidota bacterium | reverse complement strand
ATGCGTTGCAGTTGGAATGATAATTTATGAGTTTAACAATAAACTTTATTAAGGAACAAATTGAGAAACAACTTTACACATTATCATTGCATGCTGATGAAGAAAGAATTGCAGACAAATTATCAATAAATGAATTAGAAAATATTTTAGTAAATTGTAAAATAATAGAAGAATATCCTACAGACCCAAGGGGTGAAAGTTGTTTGGTTGTAGGAATTTTAGAAAATAATATTCCTGTACACGTTGTTTGTGGAAAAAACCGGAATGGAAATTTAGTAATTATTACAGTGTACTTACCAAAAATGCCTAAATGGTTAACACCGTATCAACGAAGCAGAGGAGAATAAGTATGAGAAAGTATGATGATTGTTTTTATTGTGGTGGAGTTGTTGAAGAACAACTCTTGCAAAGAGATTTATATGTAAAAAAATATCCAATTGTTATTATTAGAAAAGTGCCAACGGGAGTTTGTACCCAATGTGGGGAAAAATTTATTAAACCTGATGTTGCAAAAAGTATTGATGTCATTTTAAATGATGAAAACAAGCAACCTACATATATTAAAGTACCAACGTTTGAATTTTCTTCGGTAGCATAATATTATGAACCAACGTTCTAAAGAAGAAAAAACACGATGCTCCTTTTGTGGAAGACCAGCAGACCAAGTAACCACCTTGATTTCTGGAGATAATGCGTACATTTGTGATACATGCGTTACCACATCTGCAAATATTATTCGCACGGCACAAAACAAAACAAAATCAAAAAAACAAAGAGAAAAACTTTCTCTTACACCCGTACAAATAAAAGAATTGTTAGATGAATTTGTTGTCGGCCAGGAACAAGCAAAAAAAATTCTTTCTGTAGGAGTTTATAATCATTACAAAAGAATAGATTCGCAGCATAAATTAGATGTCTATAGTGATGTAGAAATTGAAAAAAGTAATGTACTTCTCATAGGTCCCACCGGAACAGGAAAAACACTTCTCGCACAAACACTCGCGAAAATTTTAGATGTTCCATTTGCTATTGCGGATGCAACAACACTTACTGAAGCCGGATATGTTGGAGATGATGTTGAAACTATTCTCTTATATCTCTTACAAAACGCAGATTTTGATGTAGCAAGAGCGGAAGAAGGAATTATTTACATTGATGAGATTGATAAAATTACACGAAAAACTGATAGTGCATCAATCACCAGAGATGTTTCCGGAGAAGGTGTTCAACAAGCATTATTAAAAATTATTGAAGGAACAGTTGCCGGAGTTCCTCCCAAAGGCGGACGCAAACATCCCGAACAACAAATGATAAATGTAAACACAAAAAATATTTTATTTTAAAATAATAAACTTTATTTTGCGATCTAATTTATTTCCATGGCCAATAACTACGATCGCATATTCAAAGAAAACATTGAATCCCTCTTGTTGCCTTTGTTGAATAAACTATTGGGACTCAAACCTCCAA
>CALETH010000086.1 GCA_937920105.1 uncultured Bacteroidota bacterium | reverse complement strand
CTTTATAAATATCAAAACCATATTTTTCTGCTTTTTGTAGAAGTTGTTGACGGATGTATTCTGTAAAATGTGGTGCAATACCTGTTATTGCCTCTTCTTCATCTGTTTTATATTGTAACGAATCTGCTTTTACTTGTTCAAGTTGAGTTTCTGTGATGCGTTGATATTTTAACATTTGTCCCAACACAACATTTCTTCTATTATATGCTCGTTGCGGATTGCGAAGTGGGTTGTATCCACCCGGATTTTTTACAATGCCAACAAGCAAAGCACTTTCTCCTAAAGTTAATTCACTGGCATCTTTTCCAAAATAGATGGAAGCAGCAGCAGAAATTCCATACGCACCTCTTCCGAAGTACACAACGTTGAGATACATTTCCAAAATTTCTTTTTTGGTAAATGCGCGTTCTATTTGTACGGAGGTAATGTACTCTCGCAATTTCCTTGTTGTTTTATCAAAAAATTTTTCATCCACTTTTTTTAAATCATATAAATTACGAGCAAGTTGTTGGGTGATAGTGCTGGCACCTTCACGAAGACGAAATGCCATAATATTTTTTACCATTGCTTGAATAAATCTCCACGGTGTAACACCCCAATGGTCGTAAAAATCTTTATCTTCCGTAGCAATTAAAGCATCAATAACGGATTGTGGAATTTTATCGTAGGTAATTTTTGTTCTGTTTTTGAGATAAAATTGGTCTAATACTTCACCATCATAAGAATAGACTTTTGTGGCGAGTTCTGGTTTTGGATTTTCTAATTCTTCCAAAGAAGGAAGTCCTGTGATGATATAACGAAGATACAATGTTGAAGAAATTCCAATAATAAGGATAAAGAAAAATAGAAAGTACCAAATTTTTTTGAAGGGAGATTTTTTTTTCATAGCGTTGCGATAATTTTCATCGTGAAAATATTTTTTCATTTCTTCTGAACTATATTTAGAATCTTTGCTCATAGTTTGGTTTTAATTATTGTAGGAACGGATGCAAATCCGTTCCTTATAATTTGTTTTTGGACGGTTTTGCATCCGTTCCTACATTTTCCAATTTTTTAATTCTACAGTATTCCCATCAAACTCTGCATACGTATGATGTGTAATCCAATCACCGAGATTGATGTAGGTTCCGTTTTCAATTTTTTGAACAGATGGAACGTGACGATGTCCCATCATTACATAATCATATCCATTGTGGATTTGTTGTGTTGCAAACGCAAGCATACCATCAGTTTCACCATAATCTTTTTGCGAAGTATATTCTCTGCTCTTGTGTGATGAACCGCGAGCAATGGGAGCAGTCCAATCAGGATGAAGGAAAGAATACAAAAATATATTGATTTTACTTCGTAAGATTTTTTTGAGAATACGATAACCAGTATCTCGCAATGCTAAACCATCACCGTGATGAAAATAAAATTTCTTTCCATGCAATGTTATTCCAAACGGTTCTTTGTACACTGGAATCCCAAGTTCTTTCGGGAAAAAATCTTGTAGCCAAAAATCGTGATTACCTGCGATATAATGAATGTGAATCCCTTTTTCTACAAGATTTCCTAATTTTGAAATTGTATGATGATATCCACGTGGAATAACATATTTGTATTCAAACCAGTAGTCAAATAAATCACCAATAATAAAAAGTTGTTCCGCTGTATTTTCTATAGAAGATAAAAAGGAAAGAAGATGTTGTTCTTTTTGTTTTTCTCGTTCTTTATCGTGCAAACCGAGATGAACATCAGAAATGAAAAAGATTTTTTTCATTGACGTTTTTTCTTTCCAATTTCTATTGGTAATTCAAACGATTGGATGAAACGATTGCACCAGCCCTCTTTATCGGAACAATAAAAGTATGTTAATTCACCTTTGATAATATATTTTCCAGCAGAAGTATTTTTTGGAATGGTGAATTGATAAACAACTGGTTTCGTTGTTTCAAGATATTCTTTTTTAGTTTTGGAAAGAGGAAGAAATTTTCCGTTTTCAATGATTGTTGTAGAAGAATCAAAATTTATTTCTGGTACTGGTTCAGTATTGATGTGAATTCCATTTTTTGGCTGGAATGTGAAAGAAATTTTTCCTTCTTCTTTGTGAAAAGAAGTTTTTACGGTGATTTTTACATCAACATTATCTTCTAATACAATTTGTGAATAGGAAAGTGAGAAAAAGAAAACAAGGAAAGATAAAAGAATTTTCATAATGTTTTTTAGTTATAAGTTTTTAGTTGTGAGTTTTCAGTTATAAGATAAATGCGAACTTTGCTATCCAAAATAGAACACTGAATTATTTTTCATGTCTTCAAAACATCATAGTCATCATTCAATCATTTCATCATAGTTTTAGAATCCTCAACTTTTTGAAGTAGAACAAAACCAACAACAAAAAATACTCCAATAAAAAGAATAGAAATGCGTTGATTATTAGTAATATACGAAATCAAACCAAATAAAAATGTACCAATAACTGCGGATGCTTTTCCGCACAAACCATCATAAAATCCAAAAAATTCTGCCTCTTTTTCTTTTGGTGTGAGAAGTGCCATCAAGGCACGGCTTGCAGATTGTGTTGCTCCGAGTGAACTTCCAGCAATTATTCCAATAATATAAAATGCCATTTTTGTTTCTGCAAAATATGCTGCAACAACTATACATATCCAAAAAATGAGATTGATATTGATAGTCTTTTTAGGACCAATTTTATCTGTTACAAATCCAAAAAAAACTGAACCAATAATTCCTGATGCTTGAACAATAGCAAAAAGAACAATTATTTCTTGTAAAGAAAAGTTGAGTGTTTGTTTTGCAAATATAGATGAAAAAGAAATAACAGTTAAAATCCCATCATTGTAAATAAAAAATGCCAAAAGAAATTTTGCTGTATTGCGATAATTTTTTAAATGATGAATGGTGTTTTTTACACGTTCAAATCCTGCTTTGATGTAGGATGTTTTTTTTTCAAAGTGAATTTTATTATCTCGAAAAAAAATAAATAATGGAATTGAAAAAAGAAGAAATATTCCCGCTGCAATTAAAAAACTTATTTTTATATTCCACAAATTTGAAGAAACAAAACCATCAGCATACAACGGCATCGCAATAAGAAGCGTTATTAATGAGCCGACATATCCCATCGCAAAACCATATCCAGAAACTCTTCCGTAATTTTTTTGTGTAGTGATATTGGGGAGAAATGCATCATAAAAAACAAGTCCGCCTTCAAAACCAATGTTGGCAATGATGAATAAAAGCATTCCAACAAAAATCATTTCTGCTTCTACAAAAAAAAGAAGTGCAGTGCAAACCACACTGGCAAGAGTAAATCCAAAAAGAAATCTTTTTCTTCGATGAGAATAATCTGCTGCGGCTCCTAAGATTGGAGCAATGATTGCAGTGAGTAACATGGAAATACTGACGGCGATTCCCCAAAAAAAATCTCCACGTCCGCTGCCCCCGGCAACAATTTCTTTAAAGTAGAGAGAATATCCAACGGCAACGATGATGACGGAAAATGAGGTGTTGGCAAAATCAAAAAGAGTCCACACAAAAATTTGAAACCGTGAAATGTGTGGTTGTTGGGTAGAAGTGTTCATTCTTCTGGAGAAGTTGGTTTTATTGCAGTGTCAAGAAGACCGCGTCCTTGTTTTTGTATTTTTCCTTCTTTTTTGAGCGAAAGTAAAATTGCATCTAACATTCCATTAACAAATTGTCCACTATTATCGGTACTAAATTCTTTTGCAATTTCAATCAATTCGTTGATAGAAACTTTTGGTGGAATGTCATCAAAAAAAAGAAATTCACAAATTCCGATTCGTAAGAGTATTTTATCCAACAAAGCAACACGATGAAATTCCCAATGCTCTAATTTTTTTTTCAAGAGTTCATCAATTTCATTTTGATGTTCTATTGTTTTGATAAATAATTGTTTTGCAAAATGGAAATTTTTATCATCAGTTTTGAGTGGAGTAAAAATTGTTTCGATGATATGGAGTGGATTATCTTGAGAAAGTTCCAACGCATACAAACCTTGCATAACACAAATTCGACTGTCACGACGGCGGACAACGCTCATAAAAATCTTTCTGTAAAAATGTAGTATTCAAAATACAAAAAAAGGGAGAGCAAGGCAATGCGAACATTGGATTTCATATTTTTCTATTGTATTTTTGTAAAAGAAAAAATTATGAAACCAATTTCTATAAAAAAAACAGAGCCAGAAAAAATTACCATTACATGGGATGACGGACATGTTAGTGTAATGACCTTCCAATTATTGCGTAATGAATGTCCCTGTGCAGACTGTAAAGGTGAAACCATTTTACTAAAAACTTATCAACCAGTTGTAAAGCCACAACTCCCAGGACATTATGTTTTGAAATCTATAACCCCCGTGGGAAATTATGCAATCCAAATTGTGTGGGGAGATGGACATGATACGGGATTGTATTCTTGGGAATATTTGCGAAAATTATGAAAAAACTTTCCAATAAAGAAATCCAAAAATTAGTAGAACTTGCTAATAAAGCGAAAAAGAAAGCGTACGCACCATATTCAAATTTTCCTGTTGGAGCGGCACTTTTAACAAATGATGGAAAAATTTACGCCGGTTGTAATGTAGAAAATGCTTCGTATGGACTTACGAATTGTGCAGAACGTACCACAATATTTTCTGCAATTCTTCATCAAACATCACCATTAAAAATTACAGCGATTGCAATTACTTCTAACGAAGAAAATTTTCTTACTCCATGTGGAGCGTGCAGACAAGTAATTGCTGAATTTGTGGAAAAAGATGCAGATGTTATTCTTTCAACAAAAAGCGGAATTCTTGAAGTCGTAAAATTTTCTACACTATTTCCTACACCACCCAAACTGAAACATCTTTCAAAAAAATAATACTTTATGAAAACAACAATCCTTCTTGCTGATGATGAAAAAGATATTTTGGATTTTCTCAAATACAATTTAGAAAAAGAAGGATTTGATGTTCTTACAGCAAAAAATGGAAATGAAGTCATTGCCCAAATAAAAAAAAATCCATCACTCATTATCTTAGATGTAATGATGCCGGCAATGGATGGATTTGAAGTAGTTCGCACATTAAAACAAAATCCTGCCACAGCAAATATCCCCGTAATTTTTTTAACAGCAAAAACAAGTGAAATTGATGAAGTTGTTGGTTTAGAACTTGGTGCTGATGATTATATCATAAAACCTGTCAGCATTCCAAAATTTATTGCACGCGTAAAATCTACACTTCGAAAAAAGAAAAATATTGCAGAAAATGAAAATGTAGATATTATTGTTCACGGAGCGATTGAAGTTCATCGTTCACAATTCAAAATTTATGTTAATAAGAAAGAAATATTTTTTCCGAAAAAAGAATTTGAATTGTTATTTTATCTTTTAAGTAATATTGGAAAAGTGATTACGCGAGAAGTTTTGCTTTCACAAATTTGGGGAAGTGAAGTGTATGTAATTGATAGAACGGTGGATGTGCATATTCGAAAAATCCGTGAAAAACTTGACAAGTACGCTGATTATATTGAAACAATTAAAGGTGTTGGATATAGGATGAAGGAAATGTAGAAAGCAGAATATAGAATTTAGGAGTTAGAATTTAGAAAATAGAAATATTATAATAGGGGCTTGACTAGTTACTACCTTGATTTTTGTAAAAAAAGTTGAAGAAAGAAG
>CALETH010000085.1 GCA_937920105.1 uncultured Bacteroidota bacterium | reverse complement strand
CGTTTTCTAAATACCTCAGTTTTACCAGATTCATTTTTGTAGCGACATTCATAAATATACATTCCGCTTGAGACACTACTTGCATTCCATTGTTGTTGATGGTAACCAGCAGTTTGTTCTTGTTCTACCAATCGGGAAATTTCTTGTCCCAAAGTGTTGTAAATGACCAACTGTACAAATCCATTGGTTGGTAATTGGTAAGTAATTGTTGTTGTGGGATTAAATGGATTGGGATAGTTTTGTTGTAACTCAAATTTTTCTGGTGCTGATATTGTATAGGCAATTTCTTTTTTCCATTCTTCTCCATTAATAGATTGTACTACTATGGTGAATTTTTGTTCTGTATTGACTGGTGCTGTTTTTTCTACGGCAAAGTTGAGTGTGATAGTTTTTTCTTCGTTGGTATTTAAAGATATTTCTTGTGTTGAATTATTTTTTATAGTTATTCCTTGGGGGAGGTTTTCTACTTTTACGGATAGTGTTGTAGGAATAACTCCTGTATTGGCGATGGTAAATTCTACAGAATTATTTTTTGATGCAAAGGGTATTTTTGCTGTTTCTGCTTTGGCGATGTTGAATAAGAAGAGGATGATGATGAATTGTTTCATTGTTTATTCCTTTTGTTTTTTAGTTTGTGGTTCTTGGTTTGTAGTTTTCTTGTCATTCCTGCGAAAGCAGGAATCCAGTTTAAAAAATATTTAGAACGCTGATTTATTAAGATTATTATAATTTTTACTGTCATTGCGAAGGAGTGTAACGACTGAAGCAATCTCTCTTCTGTATTCTGTTTTCTGAATTCTGAATCTTTTCTTACTTCTTCATTCTACCTTCTTACTTCTTTTGACACACCCCTAAATCCCCTCTCTCCTTCACACTATCCATCGCTTTAGAGGGGACTTTTCTTTGATTACTGACACCTTGTTGCTCCTGCAGTTGCTTGTACTTCTGTTCCATTTAACAACCACTTGAGTAAGCCCTTTGTTGTTACGTTAAAAGTTTTATTATGTGTTCCTACTTCAAATATTTCTGGTGGATTTGTTGTTAATGGAAATGGTGATGTTAAAATGTTTTGTGTTCCTTTGGGAAGGATTATATTTACGGTGTTTTGATTGTTGTAACCAAAATACGCTGTGTAATTTCCTTGCTGTCCCATGGTTATACAATTAAATATTGGTGTGAGTGGTTGTGGAAATTGTGTTACCACATTAAATGGTTTTGTGTTAGATATATAATGCACTGTTTTCACTGAAAGCGAATCTATTGATGGTGTTTGGACTAAATTTGCATTAATAGTGCATTGTAGTTGTGTGGATGAAATATATGTTGTTGGTAATGGTTGTCCGTTCCATTGAGCAACTGTACCTATGGTAAATTTTTCTCCGGTGAGTGTGAGTGTAAATGTTGGTACTCCGGTAAGTGTCATTGAGCCATTGAGTGTTGTGAGTGTTGGTTCTATGTTGGGTAATTTTTCTAATAAATATTGTGCGTTGTAGTGGAGATATTTCCATGCTTCGGTGGTGATAAAATCTGTTGTGGTGTTGAGTGTGTCTTGGTGTTCAGTATCTACAAGATTTTTAAA
>CALETH010000084.1 GCA_937920105.1 uncultured Bacteroidota bacterium | reverse complement strand
ATTATAGAATTTACTACAATGAAAAACGATTTAATACACTTAACAAATAAGGAAAATCCTAATGAACAAAAAAGGACGCATGGTTGCTAAAAAACATCGCAAAAAACAAAAAAAAGCAAAAGCAAAAATGAAAGCGATGCGAGCAAACGCAAAAGCCAAGTAAAACAAAAACCCTCTTTATACAAGAGGGTTTTTTATTATATGTTTCGTAGGGACAGAACATGTTCTCTCCCTACACTTTTTGGACTTTTCCCGTAACTCTAATATATTATAAATCTATGCAGCACAACAATTTTACCATAACGTTGGGAAATAAAAAATTTGATTTTTCACAACGCCCACACATTATGGGAATATTGAACGTAACACCAGATTCTTTTTCTGACGGTGGAAAATATGTTGATGTTAATACAGCAGTTTCTTACGCATTACAAATGCTCAAAGAAGGTGCAGATATTATTGATATTGGTGGAGAATCTACTCGTCCTGGAGCAAAAAAAATTAGTGTAGAAGAAGAATTGCAACGAGTAATTCCCGTTATAGAAAAACTTACTTCAATAATAGAGTGTTGCATTTCGATAGATACCTATAAATCCAAAGTTGCGGATGAATCACTCAATGCAGGTGCATCAATAGTTAACGATATTAGCGGATTACAATTTGATTCTGCAATGGCAGAAATTGTAGCAAAATATGATGCTGCAGTTGTACTTATGCACATTCAAGGAACACCGGAAACAATGCAAAAAAATCCAACATACAATAATATTATTGAAGAAATAAAAAATTATCTTCAAAAAAGTATAGAAATTGCACACACAAAAAAAATCAATAAAATTATTTTAGATGTTGGTATTGGATTTGGGAAAACTCTAGAACATAATTTGCAGTTGTTAAAAAATCTCAAAGAATTTCAGAAATTAAATTATCCACTCCTTGTAGGAGTTTCTCGAAAAAACTTTATTGGAACATTGTTAAACCTACCAGTGGAAGAACGTTTAGAAGGAACAGCCGCTGCAGTTGCCGTTTCAATAATGAACGGAGCAAATATTATAAGAGTTCATGATGTAAAAGAAATGAAAAGAGTTGCGACTATAGTGAACGCAATTCAACAAAGTTAAAAATATGGATGCAGAATTATTTAAAATAGGTTTTCTCTCAATCTCATTATTAGATGTGATTGATGTTACTATCGTTGCATTTATCTTTTACAGAATTTATTTGGAAATGCACGGGACAATAGCTTCTCAAATTTTTATGGGAATTATCGTTATCATCGTTTGTTCATTTCTTGCACAAGCAGCAAATCTTAAAACACTAGGTTGGATATTTCGTGCCTTAACAGAAATCTGGTTTATTGTATTTATTATTTTGTTTCAGCCGGAAATTCGGAGAATGCTTTCCACTGTTGCACGAAACAGAATTGTAAGAATATTTTTACGAATGGATGCCAATGAATCTATAGAAGAAATAGCCAGTGCTGTTACCGAACTTTCTAAAAAAAAACAAGGTGCGTTAATTATTATCGTGCGTGGAACAGGCTTGCGAACTTACACCGAATCCGGAATATTGTTACAAGCACGAATCAATCGTTCATTATTGCTTTCAATATTTCATCCAAAATCTCCACTACACGATGGAGCAGTAATAGTGAGTGATAGAACTATTGAAGCAGCACGCTGTACACTTCCATTATCTTCCACCACACGAGTTGGAGATTTAGTATTGGGAACACGGCATCGAGCCGCATTAGGAATTTCAGAACAAGCAGATGCTGTTGCAGTGATTGTTTCTGAAGAAACAGGTGCAATTTCCATCGCGGAAGATGGTGTGTTAACGCAAAAATTAAATCCACAAAAACTTCGTCAAGAATTACGACAACGTTTAGTAATTTCTGTTGAACGTTCTTGGAAAAATGTAAAAGATGCTATAGGAATATCAAACAATTCGTAATAAAAAAATATTGTCATTCCCGCAGGTTTTTAGCGGAAATCCAGAAATAAAATTCTTTTGTTTTAAAAATATTAAATAATAAATTCTACACAATTTTGAAAATCCTCATCATTATTCCTACATATAATGCAGAACAAACAATAGAACAATTATTAGATGAAGTAGAAAAATATGTTTCACAAGAAAATATTTTGGTAGTCAATGATGGTTCTATAGATTCAACAATAGAAAAAATTTCAAAAAAAAATATTGCAATAATTCACCATCAGAAAAATCTCGGAAAAGGTGCCGCATTACAAACTGGCTTTGATTTTGCATTACAAAAAAAATATGAAGCAGTTATTACACTGGATGCAGATTTGCAACATCCACCAAAATACATTCCGGAATTTCTCCAAAAATATTATGATAATAATTATGACATCATTATTGGAAATCGATTACATAATACACAAGGAATGCCATTTCATCGGAAGTTATCAAATACCATTACTACATTTTTAGTAAAACTAAAAACAGGAGTTAATGTTTTTGATAGTCAATCAGGATATCGTTTTATTCATCGAAAAGTTTTAGAAAAAATTCATTTATCTTCTTCGGGATTTGAAGCAGAAACAGAATTATTATTAAAAGCAGTAAAACAGAAATATACTTTTGGAGCAGTAAATATTCCCACAATTTATAATGGAGAAAAAAGTAACATGAAAAATTTCTCCACCACAATAAACTTTATTAAAATATTGTTAAAATATTAAAAAACATTTAAATCATCCCTATTCCTGCAAACGCAGGAATCCAGAAAAATATGCCAAGATTTGACATTGAACGAAAAGAAATGATTTCCTTATTAGAAAAAAAAGGAATCACCGATACAACAGTGTTACAAGCAATGTCCTCAGTAGAGCGACATCTTTTTATTGATACATTTTTTCAAAATAAAGCGTACGAAGATAATGCACTTCCCATTGATTGCGAACAAACAATTTCGCAACCATACACTGTTGCATTTATGACACAAGCACTTCAAGTAAAAAAAGGTGATAAGGTGTTAGAAGTAGGAACAGGTTCCGGTTATCAAGCAGCAATACTGGCAACAATGAGATGTAGAGTTTTTACGATAGAACGACATGCAGAACTTTTATACAATGCACGAAAAGTTTTTGATATGTTACAATTACATATTGCTTCTAAAGTAGGAGATGGAAGTGTTGGCTGGAGTGAGTTCGCTCCTTATAAGGGAATCATTGTAACCGCTGGTTCGCCCACAATTCCCGATGCATTGCCAAAACAATTAGCCGAAGGTGGAAGATTAGTAATTCCAGTGGGAGATAAAGAAGTTCAGCGATTAGTTATTGTGCAAAGAATAGGAAATGAATTTCATCAACAAGAATTAGATGAATTTAAATTTGTTCCACTCATCGGAAAAAATGCTTGGTGAAAATAAAACTATGATTAAATGATTTTTATGATGACTATGATTGTCATTTCTTGAAAGCAGGAATTCAGGATTAATAAACTATTTATCATTGTAAACTGATAATTTCACATTGAAAACAAACCTTCTTCTCATCGTCGGACCCACTGCTTCAGGAAAAACTGCACTTGCACTACAATTAGCATCAATGATAGAATGCGAAATCATTTCTGCAGATTCACGTCAAATTTATAAACATCTTGATATAGGTACTGCAAAACCATTATTGGAAGAAAGAAGAAAAGTTCCGCATCATTTAATTGATGAACTTCTTCCATCAGAATATTTTACTGCAGGAAAATTTGTTGAAAGAGCAAATGAACTTATTTTACAAATTAACCAAAGAAAAAAACTTCCCATCATTGTTGGAGGAACTGGCTTATACATTCGTGCATTGGTAGATGGATTATTTGAAGGCATCGGACGTTCTACAGAAACGAGAGAAAAATTAGAAGAACGTTTAAAAAAAGAAGGAGCAGAAATTTTATGGAAAGAATTAAATTCTGTAGACCCAAAATCCGCAACAACTATACATCCAACACAAACACGAAGAGTGATTAGAGCATTAGAAGTGTATTATGAAACCGGAAAGCCAATTTCTGAATATCACCAAGAACATCAACAACAAAAAAAAGAACAAAAATTCAATACACTATTTATTGGTTTGCAGTGGGAAAGAAAAATTTTGTACGAGCGAATAAATATAAGAGTAGAAAAAATGTTGCAACAAGGTTTTTTAGATGAATTGAAAAATTTACTTTCTCTTGGATATGATGAACGTTTGCAAGCATTGCAAACTGTTGGATATAAAGAGGGCTTTTCATTTTTGCGAGGAGAAATACCCTACGAACGAATGGTAGAATTGATGAAACAAAATACACGTCGTTATGCAAAACGGCAACTCACATGGTTTAGAGCAGATGAACGCATACAATGGTTTCCGATAGAAGATGAAGAACAAATATCAGAAATTGCCAAACAAGTTTTATAAAACAATAAGGAAATTTTAGCGTAATTTTTACGAACTGAAATATTATTAATACTAACATTCTATTAAATAAAAATTAATAGATGTGTCGTTGCTCATATTCTTATAGAATTTAAAATAATAGAATATGAAGGTAAGAGTAATATTTATTTTTCCGTAAATCATGTACGCAATCTATAAAAAATATCAGTATTATGCTTTCAGTATCTCAATAGTATTACATATACTTTTTTGTGTATGTATTCTATTTATTAATAATGAAAAACAAAATGTTATTATTGTACCATTATCTGTTTTTACAGAAAAATCATATGATGGCATTAATATAAAAATCTCGCAGAAAAAGCCTTCTCCAAAAAAAATCTCACATAAAAAAAGGGAAAATACTTTTTCTACAAAAAATATTACTCCTGATACAATAGTTGCGCAACAGCAAAATTCATTTATTGCTGATAGTGTAATTGATAGCACAATTACTGTAGATTCGACTGTACTATCTATTTTTAGTAATGCAAAGAATTATAATGATTCATTAATGGTGTTGTTAGAGCATTATCCACAATTTAGGACTGCTATTACAAAAGAAATTTTTGCCAGAAATTTATCTCTTAAGAGTGATACATTACAACAATATGCTACAAGGAATGTTCTGTCTGCTCAGAAATTAGCCAATGAACAGATTCAAAAAGAAAATAAATTAAAACCCAATCAAAACAAATATCCAATACAAGTACCAATTAATGATTTAATAGAATTTATTTCCAAAATTTTTAAATAAATCTGTCTTGACTTCACCACCCACATTTACTATATTTTTAAGTATTCTACTGCGGGAATAACTCAGTTGGTAGAGTGCAACCTTGCCAAGGTTGATGTCGCGGGTTCGAGTCCCGTTTCCCGCTCCAGCGTGAAAACGCTGATGTAACAAGTTCCCGCTACTTTCTCCTCCTTTAGTGGCGGGAATTTTATTATGGTGCCGTACCCAAGTGGCCCAAGGGAGAAGTCTGCAAAACTTCGATTCGTCAGTTCGACTCTGACCGGCACCTCAACAATAATTTTACAATCCATATCGGAGAAATCTCCGATTTTTTATTTCTACCAACACTTATGATAACAATACAATTTCCCGATGGAAAAACTCGTGAATATGAAAGCGGAATCACTGGAATGCAAATCGCGGAAAGCATTAGTCGCGGATTAGCAAAAGAAGCACTTGCTATTTCTGTGAATGGAGAAGTGTGGGATTTATCCCGACCAATTACAAAAAATTCTACAATTCAACTTCACAAATGGGATTCTTCTGAAGGAAAATCTACTTACTGGCATAGTTCCGCACATTTGATGGCAGAAGCGATTGAAAAATTATTTCCCAACACAAAATTCGGAATAGGACCCGCAATAGAAAACGGTTTCTATTATGATATTGATATGGAAGAATATTCTCTCACCACCGAAGACCTTGCAAAAATTGAAAACCAAATGCAAGAATTTGCAAAGCGAGATGTTTCGTACGTTCGTGAAGAAGTTGCATGGGAAAAAGCAGTAGAATTTTTTAAGAAAAAAAATGACCCGTACAAACTTGAACTTCTTAATGAATTTCAAGGTCAGCAAATCAGCATGTACCAACAAGGAAATTTTATTGATTTATGTTACGGACCGCACATCCCATCAACAGGAAAAATCAAATACATAAAATTGTTAAGCATTGCTGGTGCCTATTGGCGAGGAAATGAAAAAAATAAAATGCTTCAACGCATTTATGGAATCACCTTTCCCACCAAACAAGAATTAGATGATTATCTTTTTCGATTGGAAGAAGCAAAACGTCGCGACCACAGAAAACTTGGACAAGAATTAGAACTCTTTTTACTCACGCCAAAAGTAGGAAGCGGATTACCAATTTGGTTACCCAAAGGAACAGTGCTTCGCGAAACATTAGAAAATTTTTTGAAAAACGAACAACGCAAACGCGGATACCTTCCCGTCATTACACCACACATTGGAAATCTCAATCTTTATAAAACCAGCGGACATTATCCGTATTATAAAGACAGTCAATTTACACCAATAAAAGTAGATGAAGAAGAATATTTGTTGAAACCAATGAACTGTCCGCATCATCATCAAATATATTCATCCAAGCCAAGAAGTTATAGAGATTTACCATTGCGTCTCGCAGAATTTGGAACAGTCTATCGTTATGAACAATCCGGAGAATTAAATGGATTAACGCGTGTTCGCTCTTTCACCGTTGATGATTCGCACATTTATGTACGTCACGACCAATTAAAAGAAGAAATGTGTAATGTGATTGATTTAATTCAATTAGTATTTAAAAAACTTGGATTTGATGATTTCAAAACACGTTTATCATTTCGCGACCCAAAAAATAAAGAAAAGTACGGTGGTGCTGATGAATTGTGGGAGCGTTCCGAAAAAGAAATTAAAGAAGCCGCTGACGAAATGAAATTAGATTATTTTATTGGAATTGGTGAAGCCGCATTTTACGGTCCCAAAATAGATTTTATGGTGAAAGATGCGATTGGAAGAACGTGGCAGTTGGGAACAGTGCAAATTGATTATGTGATGCCGGAACGATTTCAATTAGAATATGTTGGTAGTGATGGACAGAAACATCGTCCGGTAATAATTCATCGCGCACCATTTGGTTCGATGGAACGTTTTGTTGGTGTGTTGATTGAACATTACGCTGGAGATTTTCCTGTTTGGCTTGCACCATTACAAGTCGCAATTTTACCAATTACTACAGCACAAGCAGATTTTGCAAAAGCATTAGAACAAAAATTAAAATCAGAAAATATTCGTGTGGAGTTAGATGACCGAAATGAAAAAATCGGTTATAAAATTCGCGAATGGGAAATGAAAAAAGTTCCATACATGTTAGTGATTGGAGAAAAAGAAAAAACGGCAAACACCGTTTCTGTACGTCAACATAAAAAAGGAGATGTTGGTGTTATTGCAGTTGAGGAATTTATCACAAAAATAAAAAATGAAATAGAATAAATAATATTTTTTTGTATATTCATTCTAATAAATGTCATTCCTGACTGTCCCGATTTATTGGGGCGAAAGCAGGAATCCATTATTCTATAATAAATAGCAACATTTTTTTAGGAGGCTTTATGAAATACATTTTTACCATTGCTTTTTCTACACTCATCTTTTCATTTTCACTATTTGCACAAACCGTGCAAGAAAAAGTTTCAGGATTTAATGGTGGGGCAATCTCATTTACAAATAAGGGAGATACATTATTTGTTGGTGGAAATTTTTCTCACCTTGGAAATACAGGAAGTGCAGTAGTATTTAATACTTCTACCAATAATTATGTCAATGATTTTCCAAGTATAGAAGGAAATACGGTAACAGGTGTTCATACTGCTATTTCTGATGGTAATGGTGGATGGTATGTTGGTGGTGATTTTGCCGTTGTTGATGGGGTTTCGAGAAAAGGTATTATCCATATCCAAAATGATAATACTATAGATGCAAATTGGGCAATACAAATTAATAGTGTAGGGTATAAAGTAGTAGATGCTCTTCATCTTATTGGAGATACGCTCTATGTTGGAGGGGAATTTACAAGTATAGGAGATTCTGCAAGAAAAAATCTTGCTGCAATAGATGTTGTTAATAAAAAAGTAACTTCATGGAATCCTAATAAAAATAATTCTTCTCCGAATGAATCAATTTTCTCTATTACTTCATATAACAATATGATTTTTGTTGGAGGCGGGTTTTCTTCCATGGGAGATTCTCTTCGCAAAAATCTTGCTGTTATTGATAAAAGTACCGGTGAAATATTAAGTTGGAAGTGTAATACAAATCGTACTATCCAAAAAACACTTATCTCTAATAATATGCTTTATCTCACAGGAAATTTTGATACTGTTGGTATTGAAAGGAGAAGAGATATTGCAGAGATAGATATTATGACAGCATCTCCAACGTCATTAAATATTGATATCAATGGTATTATTATGAGTATGGATAAAGATGGAAGTATTTTATATTTAGCCGGTTATTTTGATACTATTAATACCCAACAAAGAAACGGGTTGGCATCAATTGATATTACAACCAGTACTCTTACTAATTGGGCACCACTTACAGAAAATTATATGGGTGGTACAGCAGTATTTCTTTGGGGAAATAAAATATATGCAGCAGCAGACCGTGTTGTGGGCTCATTACTTGAAGGCACTTTTTTCGTAATGGATAAAACTACAGGTGCAATTCAAAAAATGGATAATAGTTTTGATGAAGATATTTACGCATTAGCAGGATATAATGACAAAGTTTTCGTTGGTGGACTTTTTTCTGTGGGTGGTGGGGTGGAAAGAACACGTCTTGCCGCTGTAAAAGCAACAACAGGAGAACTATTAGATCGGAATATTCATATTGCAGGTAAAGAAATTAGAAAGTTATTTCTACTTGGAGATACATTATACATTGCTGGAGAATTTGATAGCGTTGCACACCAACCAAGAAAAAATATTGCTGCAATCTATATTCCAACAATGAGTGTATTAAATTGGAATCCATCAATAACCCTTTCACCAAATATTCCCTTTATTTTTAATGGAGTTTTTGATATGTTCCCTTCAGGGAATACAATTTATGTGAGTGGTGATTTTTCCAATGTAGGAGATTCTGTAAGAATTAATCTTGCAGCCATTGATAAAATAACTGGTAATGCAACCATGTGGAACCCTAAAATTCCAGCACCCACTGATATAAATTTTCCTACTACAGTTAAAACGATAACAAAATACAATAATATTATTTATGCCGGAGGAGAATTTTTAAAAGTAGGTGATTCTACCCGTCGCAAATTTGTTGGTATAGATGAAAATACAGGATTGGCAACAGCAACAAATTTTAATATGAAAGGTGGTTATGGTGTTCATAAACTTGTACTAGATAATTCTAAATTATACATTTGCGGATGGTTTGATTCTTTATTGGGTCAATATCGTAAGGATATAGCAATTATGGATTTATCTACTGGCACGTTAGATAATACAATTATTCAATTAGGTGGTAATAGTTTTAATTTTGTTTATGATGTTTTTATTAATGGTCCTATTGCCTATCTTGGAGGAAATTTTGAATATATTAATGGTATAGCAAGACTAGGAACTGCTGCTATTGATAAATTTACTGGAAATCTTATTTCTTCATGGAATCCTTCAATTAGTGGAGGAAAAATAGAACAAATAGGGCAAAAACTATATATCATAGACATTTATGGTAGCAAAATTATGGAAATTAGTGAAGCAATGCCTCTTCCAGTAACATTAAGTGAATTTAAAGTTACACAAAATAATAATGAGATAAATGTATTATGGAGTACAGCAAGTGAAATTAATAATTATGGATTTGCCATCGAAAGAAAAAATCTTGATGAAAAACAATGGCACAAACTGAATTTTATCCAAGGACATGGAACAAGTTCTACAACACACAATTACGTATACAAAGATAAAACAGTACAAAAGGGAGAAGTATATAGTTATCGTTTAAAACAAATAGATACTGATGGAAAAGTTTCTTATAGCAAAGAACTACAGATAAAAGTAGGAGTGCCAGAAACAGCAGTATTGTTGCAAAACTATCCAAACCCATTTAATCCAACAACAGAAATACAATATTATGTACCAACAAAAGATTTTGTTACAATAAAAGTATTTAATATATTAGGAGAAGAAATTTTTACAGTAGTCAATAAAGAAGTAGAATCTGGTTATCACAGTATTACTTTTAATGCAGTTAATATATCTAGTGGTGTGTATTTTTACAAAATGCAAACAAAAAATTACACAGAAGTGAAAAAAATGACAATTATTAAATAATTTTATAGGAGTAAAAAGTATTAACAAATATCAACAACAACCCAAGCAACCACGCCCGCGTTTAAATCACGAAATACGTTATCCGCAAATTCGCGTTATAGATGATGATGGACAGCAACTCGGAGTAATGTCTCCCAAAGAAGCCGTTGCAATAGCAAATCAAAAAGGAAAAGATTTAATTGAAGTTGTTCCCAATGCACAACCTCCAGTGTGCAAAATTATGGATTTTGGAAAATATAAATACGAAATCCAAAAAAAAGAAAGACTTCAAAAGAAACATCAACATGTTTCACATCTTAAAGAATTGCGATTCAATCCTAATATTGGAGAACATGATTTTGAATTTAAAGTAAAACATGCAATTCAATTTCTTGAAGATGGAGATAAAGTAAAAGCGAGTGTATTATTTAAAGGAAGAGAAATCACTTATAAAGAACAAGGTGAAGAAATTTTAAATAAACTCACTGAAAAACTTGCTGAGGTTGCAAAAATAGACCAACCATTACACATGGAAGGTAAAAATATGATAATCATTTACGTTCCTGATAAAACAGCAAAACCCAAAACAAAAGTAGAAACGAAGATAGAACCAAAAACAGAATCGAAGACAGAAACAAAAAAACAATAATTTTTATTGAAAGAACATTTATGCCAAAAATGAAAACCCATAAAGGTGCAAAAAAAACATTCGGTGTTACTGGAACAGGAAAAATTAAACGACGAAAAATGAATCGTCGTCACATCCTCACCAGCAAAACACGAAAAAGAAAAAGACAACTACGTAAAGCAACATTAGTTTCTCCGGCAGATACACCGCGAGTAAAAGAATTGTTGATAGCGTAATATTTATTCACATATCATATAGGAGAAAAGAGCAACTATGCCACGTTCACAGAATAAAGTTGCCTCCCGACGCCGTCGCAAAAGAATATTAAAAGAAGCGAAAGGTTACTGGGGTTCGAGAAGTAAACTCATCACCATTGCAAAACATCACGTAGATAAAGGGCTGCAATACGCTTATCGTGATAGAAAAGCAAAAAAACGAACATTCCGTCAATTATGGATTACAAGAATTAACGCTGCTGCACGAATGCACGGCTTAACCTACTCCAAGTTGATGGATGGATTACGAAAAAAGCAAATTGAGATTAACAGAAAAGTTCTCGCAAAACTTGCCGCTGAAAATCCAGAAGCATTTGCTGAAATCGTAAAATTTGCAAAATAAAAAACAAATTCCCCATCGTTGCAAAAAAACGGTGGGGAAATTTTTTATAAAGAGCCAATTTCAAAAGCGGAAAAGTAAATATTTCGTAATTAAAAAAACATTGTCATGCCCGAATGTTTTTATCGGGCATCCAGAAAAATAGATTCCCGCTAAACTCAAATGTTTTTATTGAATAAAAATGCCGGAATGAAGTTTTTTCAAAACATCTTTATCATCCTGAAAATCACGGTCTAAAAATCATGGTCCAGTTAGAACAATCCATTCAAGAAATAACAAACCGAATACGTACCGAAGTAGAAAAAATTTCCAATGGTGAAAAATTAGAACAATTTCGTATAGAATTTCTCGGGCGTAAAGGAAAAATTGCTGCATTGTTTGATGAACTTAAATCAGTTTCTGTAGAACAAAAACCCATCATCGGAAAAAAATTAAATGAACTGAGAATACATGCAGAAAATATTTTTCAAAAACTGCAAACAACATTTCAAACATCGCAAAAAGAAAAAGAAGAATTTATCGATGTAACACTTCCCGGAAGAACACCACAACTGGGAAAGCGGCACATTCTTACACAAACGATTGATGAAATAAAAAGAATTTTTATTTCTATGGGATTTGATGTTGCGTATGGACCGGAAATAGAAGATGATGAGCACAATTTTGAAGCACTCAATTTTCCGCCAAACCATCCCGCAAGAGATATGCAAGACACATTTTTTCTTGCAGAAAAAATTTTGCTTCGCACACACACATCGCCCGTGCAAATTCGTGTGATGAAAAATCAATCACCACCAGTGCGAGTAATTATTCCTGGACGAGTGTACAGAAATGAAGCCATCAGTGCAAGAAGTTATTGTTTGTTCAATCAAGTAGAAGGATTATATATAGATAAAAATGTTTCATTGAGTGAACTCAAAGGAACACTCGTTGCATTTGCAAAACAATTTTATGGAAATTCATTACAGTATCGATTTCGTGCAAGTTATTTTCCATTTACAGAACCAAGTGTAGAAATGGATATCACCTGCTTTTTGTGCAAAGGAAAAGGGTGTCGCGTTTGCAAGCAAAGTGGATGGTTAGAAATACTCGGTGCAGGAATGGTGCATCCCAACGTATTAAAAAACTGCGGATACAATCCTGAAGAAGTTCAAGGATACGCATTTGGAATGGGAGTAGATAGAATTACTATGCTTCGTTATGGAATTACTGATATTCGGTTATTGTACGAAAATGATGTACGATTTTTAAAACAATTCTGAAAAACTTGACCATGATTTTTAGGATTTACAGGATTATCCAAGAAAAAAAACTTTGCGTGAAAAAATCTGTGTCAATCAGTGAAATCTGTGGCACAACTTATAACTAAAAACTCGTAACTCGAAACTAAACAATGTTAATCTCATACAACTGGCTAAAAAATTATATCCCACTTACACAAACACCAGAAGAAATTTCTGCAACACTTACTTCGGTTGGACTTGAAGTTGAGCACATAGAATATCTTGGAAAACAATTTGATAATATTGTTGTTGGAAAAATACTCTCTGTTCAAAAACATCCCAACGCCGATAAATTATCTTTATGTTCTGTTCTTGTACAAGAAAATGAAACACCATTACAAATAATTTGTGGAGCGCCAAACGTTGCAGAAAATCAAACCGTTGCAGTGGCATTGGCGGGAGCAATAGTCCCAAAAACTAAAAATGAAGAAAAACCATTTGTCATTTCCAAAGCAAAAATTCGTGGAATAGAATCCAACGGAATGATTTGTTCCGAAACCGAATTAGCCATTGGAAATGATGCAAGCGGAATTATGGTGTTAGAAAATTCCGCAAAAGTTGGAACACCACTTGCAGAATATTTAGGAATGAATGATGTTGTTTTTGAAATTGCCATCACACCGAACCGTCCCGATTGTTTAAGTCATATCGGAATTGCAAGAGAACTTGCTGCACAATATTCTTTGTCATTCACACTTCCTCAAACTGAACCATTACCAAACATATCAGAAAAAAAACTTTCTGTTCAAATTATTGATGAACAAAAATGTCCGCGATACGCTGCTTGTGTTATCAATAATATTACTGTGAAACAATCTCCACAATGGCTGCAAAATTTTTTAACCGTGGTCGGACTTCGTCCAATCAATAATATTGTAGATATAACAAATTTTGTAATGTTGGAATTTGGACAACCACTTCACGCTTTTGATAGTAAAGAAATACAAGGGAACTCCATCATTGTAAAAACAGCAAGCGTTGGAGAAAAATTTTTTACGTTAGATGGAAAAGAACATTCACTTCCTGAATCCACATTAATGATTTGCGATAAAAATCGTTCTATTGCCATTGCCGGAGTGATGGGAGGAAAAAATTCTGCAATAACAGAAAGTGCAACTTCTGTCATTTTGGAAAGTGCGTACTTTTCACCAAACTCAATTCGCAAAACAGCAAAAACTTTGGGAATTAGTACAGATGCTTCATACAGATTTGAGCGTGGAGTTGACCCAAATATTACTATGAAAGCATTGCAACGAGCCGCAAATCTTATCGTAGAAATTGCTGGCGGAAAAATTCAAGAATATACAGATTTGTATCCAAAACCAATTCAAGAAAAAAATATTGAGGTACGAATTGCAAAAGTAAATTCTATTCTTGGAACAACACTTTCGCTTTCACAAATTCAACACTATCTTACATCAATAGAAATAAAAGTTCAAAAAATTTCCGAAGAAAAAATTATTTGTACCATTCCAACATTTCGTCCGGATATTACCGAAGAAATAGATATTGTTGAAGAAGTTGCTCGTCTGCATGGTTATCACAATATAGAAGATGCAATGAAAAGTGAAATAAATCTTTCTTCTATTATAATACCAAAAGATGAAACGAAAGAAATTAGAAATTTCTTGGAAGATAATGGAGTATATGAAATCTTAACCAACAGTTTGTTAGATGAAAAAACTGCACAAATGTTTTCCGAACATTCAGTAAAAATTCTCAACCCAATGAGTGTGGAACAATCCATGCTGCGTCCAACACTGGTGCCGGGAATGTTGCGTACGTTATATCATAATCAAAATCATGGAAATGAAAATTTGTGTTTCTACGAAATCGGAAATATTTTTCTTAAGAATGAAAAGAAATTTACTTTCATAAAAGGATATGAAGAATATTCTTTTTTGGGATTATGTATGAGTGGAAGGAAAGAGCCGATTGGTTGGTCATCACACAATAGAACAGTGGATATTTTTGATATGAAGGGAATGGTAGAAGGGCTTGCCCAAAAAATAGGACTTGACAAAATTCAATTTATTTCTTATGATGAAACTAATACTTTAACAGAACAAACGCTTCATATTCAAATATATAATACTTACATTGGTTACTTGGGGAAGATAAAAAAGGAAATTTTAGATTATTTTTCTCTTAAAAATGATGTGTATGTTGCAGAAATAAATTTAGATACTCTAAAAAATATCGAGAGAAAAGAAAAAAAGTATACACCATCATCAAAATTTCCAACAGTAGTACGAGATGTTGCATTTATTGTTGATGCAAAACTTTCCGTAGAAAAAATCCAAAAAACAATAAAAAATTCAGCAGGAAATTTATTAACAGAACTTACTGTGTTTGATATTTTTTCCGGCGGAAATTTATCACAAGAAAAAAAGAGTGTTGCGTTTTCATTACATTTTTCTTCAATAGAAAAAACACTTACTGATAATGAAATAGAAAAAATAATGGAAAAAATTATTGCTCACGTTTCTCGTGAACATAATGCAGTATTGAGAAATTAGTTTTCCAGAAGTCAAAAATCAGCATTCTATCTTTTATGGATTTCCGCTAAAACCTGTCCTGACGACAGGTCAGGAACATGCGGGAATGACAATCTTAAAAAGACAAAGAACCACAAACTAAAAACCAACTTGCAACAAGAACAAGAAATAACAGAACAACAAGCAATACCAGAAATATTGCGTCCAGTTGAACCCACCTTACGAGTTTTGTGGGAAAAAATTCAACAAGCCGTTACACTTATTTCTACGCTTCGTGCAGAAAAAAATGGATTAGTTGAACGTGTTCAAGAATTGGAAACGAAACTGACGGAACTCCACAATCAAAACATTGTAAAAAATTTAGAAGTAGAGCAATTACGAAAAGAATTAGAGCAAGTCAGTAAAAAAGAATTTCAAGCCATTGCCTTAAGCAATGAGGAGAAACATTACATTAAACAACGTATTCATGAATTATTGGAAAGAATAAATTCGCACCTCCAAACACCAAGTGCATAAATTATTGTTTGGATTATTTGGTTGATACATTTTCAAACTTATGGAACGAAAAAGCGTTAAAGTAAAAATATTCGGAGCAGAATATCCTCTACGAGGAGAAAACGAAGAATTCACGAAAAAAGTTGCTGGTTATGTGGATACGATGATTAGCAGTATTCATAAAAAAATTCCTGAACAACCACCACTTACAATTTCCGTTCTTGCTGCTTTGAACATTACTGAAGATTTAATGAAGGAGAAAAATAATACTTCTGATTTTCTTCACGGTCTTGAACTTGAATTAAGAAAACTTACACAACATCTTGATACAGAACTTCAAGAAATACCAAACCAAGAAAACGCTCAAGAAATTCCGCAAGAACAATAGTACGTCCGTACTGTTCACTATAGCCAAACAATAATAAAGAACCTAACATTTTTTTATTAGGGAATTTGACTTATAAACGTCATATTGCAGGCCTCATTCACAGCCGTGAATTTTGCAAACGCAAAACAGTGGAAGCAAGAAACGATTAGGCAGGTACCCACCGTGTAAAGCAAGAGGTTCTTCCATTACACTTGGCTATAGTTAATAGTACGGATTTTTTATTCCTTCCAATAACACCACCTAATATTTACGGAGAATTATTTATGGAAATCCTACCAATTATTATTACTATCACTGTTGCCATCATAGCATTTTTTATTGGATGGCAGATTAATAAACGTTCCGGAGAAAATAAAATTGCCAGTGTAGAAGAACGAGCAAAAAAAATTCTTGAAGATGCAGAAAAAGATGCAACGGCAATCAAAAAAGAAAAACTTCTTGAAGTCAAAGACGAATGGTATAAGAAAAAACGCGAATATGATGAAGATGTTAGTGAACGTAATAGAAAAGTTTCTTCTGCAGAACGAGAAATAAAAACAAAAGAAGAAGAACTTAATCGCAAATTAGATTTAGTGAATAAAAAAGAAAAAGATGTTCAACGCATTGAAAAACAAAATGAAGATAAAAGCAAATTTCTTCAACAAAAACATCAAGAATTTGAAGGAATGGTGACAGAGCAAAAACAAAAACTTGAAGGAATCATTGCCGAACAAAGTGCTCGGTTAGAACGCGTAGCAGGAATGTCCCGTGAAGAAGCCAAAAAACATCTCATGGAAAATTTGTTGAATACAGCAAAAACAGAATCAGCACAATATATTAAAGATGTTCGAGATAAAGCAAAAGAAGAAGCAAAAAAAGAAGCACAAAAAATTATTGTACAAGCAATCCAACGTTCCGCATCAGACCACGCAGTAGAAACCACAGTCAGCGTACTCAATTTAGGAAACGATGAATTAAAAGGACGCATCATCGGAAAAGAAGGAAGAAACATTCGTGCCTTTGAAGCCGCAACAGGAGTTGATGTTATTGTGGATGATACACCCGAAGCAGTTATTCTTTCCGGTTTTGATGCATTTCGTAGAGAAGTTGCAAAAATTTCTTTAGAGCGACTCATTGCCGATGGAAGGATTCATCCAGCAAGAATAGAAGAAGTGGTAGAAAAAGTAAAAAGCGAATTAGAAGAAGAAATCATCCGTACTGGTGAAGGCGCTTTATTAGAAATAGGTCTTCCCGGTGCACACAAAGAAATTATCAAACACATTGGAAGAATGAAATATCGTTCAAGTTATGGACAAAATTTGCTTCAACACAGTATAGAAACAGCATACATTTGTAGCGTTATGGCATCCGAACTTGGATTGGATATTAATGTAGCAAAACGTGCTGGTTTGCTTCATGATATTGGAAAAACAATTGATAAAAGTGTAGAAGGTCCACATGCACTTTTAGGAATGGAACTTATAAAAAAATACGGTGAAAATGCAATTGTTATTAACGCTGTTGGTGCACATCATGATGATATTCCAATGGAACATCCAATCTCCGCAATAGTACAAGCAGCAGATGCAATCAGTGGAGCAAGACCCGGAGCAAGAAGAGAATCTGTAGAAGGATATGTCAAACGATTGGAAAAATTAGAAGGACTTGCACAATCATTTGAAGGAGTTGCAAAAACGTACGCAATTCAAGCAGGAAGAGAAATTCGTGTAATGGTAGAGCATGACAAAGTAGATGATTTTACCGCAGACCAATTAGCAAATGATATTGCACGAAAAATTCAACAAGAAATGGAATATCCTGGGCAAATTAAAGTTGTAGTAATTCGAGAAGTCCGTTCAGTTTCCTACGCAAAGTAAAAATTTTCATTACAAACCCTGTCAGAGTTTGAAACTCTAACAGGGTTCTTTATTTTTGATATAAACTTATGTCAATTCTTATCGGAGTAACCGGCGGCATTGGAAGTGGAAAAACCACTGTCTGCCGCCTTTTTCATGAAAAAGGCATTCCCGTTATTTATGCAGATGAAATTTCTCACACACTCACAAACACAAATCCTATTATTAAAAAAAACATTCTTGAATATTTTGGAAAAGAATCCTACAAAGAAAATACACTCAATCGTTCTTATCTTGCTCATCGAGTATTCAATAATCCAAAAGAACTTGCAAAACTCAATTCTATAATTCACCCGTACGTAATTCAAGAAATAGAAAAACAATCTCAACAATATTCATCACATCATTATATTCTTATAGAAGCCGCACTATTTTTTGAAACCGAGTTACATGAAAAAGTAGAATACATTCTTGCCATAGTTGCGGATGAAGAAAAAAGAATTCAACGAGTATGTGAACGAGATACAAAAACAAAAGAAGAAGTACAACAACGAATGCAGAATCAACTTTCAACGGAAAAAATCGTAGAAAAAGCAGATTTTGTTCTTTATAATAACGGAACACTTTCAGAACTCAAAACCACAATACAATTTTTTGATACAATTTTTTCAAAACTATAATAACTCCCCTCTGTGTGTTTGTTTGTGTGAAGGAGAGGGGTTGGGGTGTGTCCTGTTGAAGTAAAAAAAACAAAATATTTTTTCAGTAAAAATAATAATAATCTTAACAAATCAGCGTTCTATTTTTTAAACATTTAAAAAATCTGTGGCCGGAAAAACCAAGAACAACAAACTACAAACCAAAAACTAATGAACAACGAACTACAAACAAAAGAAGGACAACATTTTTTCAGAACATATAAACGGCTTCCACTTCATGTAGAAAAAGCAGAAGGGTGTTACATTTTTACAAAAGATGGGAAAAAATATTTAGACATGTTAGCAGGAATTGCTGTTAACCCATTAGGAAATTCACATCCAGCAATAATCAAAGCCATAACAGAACAATCAAAAAAATATATCCATCTTTCTAATTTTTTTATACAAGAACCACAAGTACAACTTGCAGAAAAATTGCTTACCTACGCAAAAGCAGAAAAAATATTTTTTTCCAACAGCGGAACAGAAGCAACCGAAGCAGCAATCAAACTTGCACGCAAATGGGGAAAAGCAAAAAATAAAACTCATATTTACGGAATGAGTAACGGATTTAGCGGAAGAACAATGGGTGCACTTTCCATTATGGATAAAGAAAAATATCGAGATGGCTACGAACCATTTTTACCAAATTGTGGAGTAATTAACTTTAATGATGTTAAAGATGTAAAGAAGAAAGTAAATGAAAACACTGCTGCAATTATATTAGAATGTATTCAAGGGGAAGGAGGGATAGTTTCCGTAACATCAGAATTTATTACAATATTACATGAATTACGAGAAAAATATAATTTCTTGATTATTGCAGATGAAATACAAGCAGGAATTGGACGCACAGGAAAAATTTTTAGTTACGAACATTTCGGACTTGTTCCCGATGTCATCACACTGGCAAAACCCATTGGTGGCGGACTTCCACTTGGAGCAATTATCGGAACAAAAAAAGTAGCAGATGTGTGGACCTACGGAACTCACGGAACAACCTTCGGTGGAAATCCCGTTGCATGTGCTGCAGGACTTGCCGTTTTAGATATTATAGAAAAAGAAAAACTTCTCAATCATGTTCAACAAATTTCTCAATATTTTGTAGAAAAATTGAATGCACTCAAAACACATTATTCTATTATAAAAGAAATTCGTGGCTTTGGTCTTATGTTGGGAATAGAACTCACACAAGAATCCGCACCAATAGTAGAAAAAATGTTGCAATACAACGTCATTGCAAACGCAACGGCAGTAAATGTTATCCGAATTGTTCCACCACTCATTATCACACAAAAAGAAATTGACGAATTTCTTACAGTGTTTGAGAAAGTGATAAGGGAATAATAAGAACTAGTCATTCCCGCATGTTTTTAGCGGGAATCCAGAAATTGTAATTGCAAATATCAATATTTTTTGTGCAAATGACAACAATCACAACCCTATAAAAACTTATTGACTTTTTCATTCTAAAATCATATCTTCTAAAGCAAAAAAATTAACTAATTCATTATCTATTAACATTTATGGAGATTTTTTCAATGAAAAAAATCCTTGCAGTTATAGCAGTTGTTGCAATAACAACAACCGCATCTTTTGCTCAAGATGTAACAAATTTTGCATCTGGCACAAAAGCATTACTTTTTAACGTAGATGGTTTTATTGGCAACTTAAAAGCCAATTCATATTCTCCCTACGGTATTGGTATGAAATACTATTTAAACAGTGATATGGCAGTACGTGGGATGATACGATTCGGAATGAATTCAGAAGTTGACCCATGGGATGCAGCAGCAATGGGTAATCAAGCTGGAACAAATGGAACTTTTGATGAAACAACATTTGGAATTGGTGCAGATGTATTAATGTATATGATGCAAAATAACCGTGTAAAACCATATATGGGTCTTGGTTTTATGTTTGCAACCACATCAAATGAAAAGAAAGATAAAGCAGCAAGTGGTCAATTCCAAAATACAACCCAAAATGGTGGCTATACCTATAAAAATGGAGTAAATTCTCTTTTTGCAGGAACAACATTAGGTGTTGGTTTAATGTTTGGTGTTGAATATTTCATTACTAAAGAATTAAGTCTTGCTGGAGAATATAAATTAGGTTTTGCTTCTATGACTGCAGCAGATGTAACAGTAACAACACAAGCAGCAACTACAACAACTGTTGGTGGTAGTGGTTCTCAAATTGGATTTGGACAAAATACAATGTCATTATTGTTAAATGTTTACTTCTAAATATGTAAGAATACAAAAGTTTTTAAAACTTTTGTATTCTTGTTATAAGATTCAAAAGGTGTTTTGCCGAAATGCGAAACACCTTTTTTATTTTGAGAAAAGAATTACTATTTTATTGCCACAATTAAGACCTCACAGGTTTTTAAAACCTGTGAGGTCTATTAAGAAGAAAAATTTAAATCATGGAAATCCGTACAGATTACTTAATTCTCGGCAGTGGGGTTGCCGGACTTTTTTACGCACTCAAAATTGCTGATAGTGGAACAGTTGCCATTGTAACTAAAAAAGAAAAAGCAGAATCCAACACCAACTACGCACAAGGCGGAATTGCCTCTGTCATTTCTTCCGATGATTCTTTTGATTTACACATTGCGGATACACTTAACGCCGGTGCCGGATTATGTCATAAAAAAGTGGTAGAAATTTTAGTGCAAGAAGGTCCACAAAGAATTAAAGAACTCATCGTGTTTGGAACACAATTTACTCAGCATGGAAAAAATTTAGATTTAGGAAAAGAAGGCGGACACTCCAAGCATCGCATCGTACACGCAGCAGACCTTACTGGAAAAGAAATTGAACGAGCACTTCTCACACACGTTGCAAACCATCCAAACATCACTGTGTATGAAGACCATCTTTCTATAGACCTCATCACCGAACATCATCTCATCAAAACAGAAAAACAACAACAAGATACCATTCATTGTTGGGGTGCATACGTATTAGATATACAAAAAAATATCGTAAAAAAATTTCTTGCCAAAACAACAATGCTGGCAACAGGAGGAGCAGGTCAAGTCTATCTTCACACCACAAACCCACGCATTGCAACAGGAGATGGAATTGCGATGGCATATCGTGCAGGAGCAAAAATTGCTAATATGGAATTTATTCAATTTCATCCAACAACACTTTATAACTCTGGCTCACCATCATTTCTCATTTCAGAAGCAGTACGCGGTTTTGGTGGAATACTTCGTACAAAATCTGGCGAAGATTTCATGAAAAAATACGACACACGCGAATCCCTCGCACCACGAGATATTGTTGCACGAGCCATTGATACGGAATTGAAAAAAAGTGGAGATGAATTTGTCTATTTAGATATAACACACCTCAACCCAAAAACTGTGAAAGAACATTTTCCCAATATTTACGAACGATGTTTGCACAATTATAAAATAGATATTACAAAAGAATATATTCCTGTAGTTCCAGCGGCACATTATTCTTGTGGAGGAGTTATTACAGATTTGTATGGAAAAACAAATATTATAAATTTATACGCCAGTGGTGAAGTAACAATGACAGGAGTTCACGGAGCAAACCGACTTGCCAGTAATTCTTTATTAGAAGGATTAGTGTTTTCACATCGAGCAGCGGAAGAAAGTAGAAAAGATATTCCAACAAAAAATTCCATTCCGGAAATTCCCGAATGGGATGATAGCGGAACAATCAATAGCGAAGAATGGATTTTAATTTCTCATGATAGAAAAGAAATCCAACAAATTATGTGGGATTATGTTGGAATAGTTCGTTCCAATTATCGTTTAGAAAGAGCACAACGCCGCATTAATCTTATTGTAGAAGAAATAACAGATTTTTATCGTCGCACAAAAGTAACAGAAGGTTTGTTGGAACTTCGCAATCTTGCTTGTGTAGCAGAACTTATTATTCGTTCTGCATTGCAACGAAAAGAAAGTCGCGGGCTTCATTATACTACAGATTATCCACAACGAGATGATAAAAATTGGTTAAAAGACACCGTTATTAATTGAAAATTAATAATTGTAAATTTAAAATTACAAAAATTTGTCATTCCTGCCTGTCCCGATTTATCGGGGCGGAAGCAGAAATCCATTTTATTACCAAAAATATAAGATGAATAATTTTATAATTTTCTTAGCATATAGTTATATTTTTTTATCAAGTACGTTTTCACTTTTTGCAGAAGAAATTCCATATTTATCAGGCAGAGTAAATGATTATGCAGGAGTATTATCA